>DASUYB010000027.1 GCA_036377595.1 Longimicrobium sp.
TCGCTGGCCGAGCTCGAAGCGACGCTGAGCAAGCGTTGCTGCGAGCTCGGCGAGCAGACCGAAATCATCCGAAGTACCACCTGCTTCCGGTGGTGGCCCACGGACGCAAATGCGTCAACTGTATAGCCGGATTTGGTATAATTGCCGGCGTTGAACTTGCGAGCACGATCGTTTCCCATCGACTGCCATGGGAACCGGCCTTGCCGCGAAGAGGCGGCGGCCCGGCTTCCCCGGCACCTCGCAAGGAGCAGAGAGATGAAGAAGCTCGAGCTGGCCCCGGAGGATCTGCGCGTAGATTCGTTCCCCGTTCAGGATGCCCCGCCGGACGAGCAGGGGACGGTGGAAGCCTACGTGACCATGCTGCCGGCCACCTGCCCGGAGTGCGCGCCGACGCGCGGCAGTATCACCTGCGGCCTCACCTGCTGAGCCACACCTGGGGAATCCGCACGGCAGAATGCGGACGGCCCCGCACCTCACGATGGAGGTGCGGGGCCAACTGGCTTCGATTCCACGCCGATCGCGCGGATTCCGGTGCCGTGTGCTACGGACAGGTAACGGTGCAGCAGGCTATGGTATTGTTGGTCGCGGCGTCGTTCGCCTCCGCCAGGACCCGCTGCTCGGCCTGCGTGAGAAACGTGTTCACATGGAGCGTGTCGAGGTCCAGCGTGAGCTTCTTCATGCTTTCCTCTGATGTCGAAGTGGATTTTCCCGCCGCGAGGTTGCGGCGAGCGACCGGAGGGAAGGATAGCTCGCAAGCGCACAAATGTCAACATATCGTCGCATAACGTGCTATCATAGATCCATCCAAGCCTATGCGTTTTGGAGATGGCCGCGAAACGTACGAGAGAAGGATGAAACCGGCCCCGCACCTCACTTGGAGATGCGGGGCCGGTCGTCTTCGCTGCGCCGAGCGTCAGCGGCTCACGCGGCGGTGGCGTGCTCGCTGAGGACGGTGACCTGGTTGTCGACCACCTGCAGGAACCCGCCGGACACCTTGTAGCTCTTCTGCTCGCGGCCGTGGTCGATGCGCAGCGTGCCGGTGCCCAGCAGCGCCATCAGCGGCGCGTGGCCGCGCAGGATGCCGAGCGAGCCGGTGACCGCGGGCGCCACCACCTGGTCGGCGTCGCCCTCGTAGATGGTGGCCTCGGGGGTGATCACCGACACGTGCAGCGCGCCCGCGCCTTCGGCGCCGGATGCGGGGGCGGCCATCTCAGGCCCCCGCCTCGAGCCGCCGCGCCTTCTCCTCGGCGCCCTCGATCCCGCCCACCATGTAGAACGCCTGCTCCGGCAGGTGGTCGAACTCGCCCGCCACCACCCGCTCGAACGAGGCGATGGTGTCCTCCAGCTTCACGTACTCGCCCGGCGTGCCGGTGAACTGCTCGGCCACGTGGAAGGGCTGCGACAGGAAGCGCTGGATGCGGCGCGCCCGGCCCACGATCACCTTGTCCTCCTCGGTCAGCTCGTCCATGCCGAGGATGGCGATGATGTCCTGCAGCTCCTTGTAGCGCTGCAGGATGCGCTGCACCGAGGTGGCCACGTTGTAGTGCCGCTGCCCGATGTACTGCGGGTCGAGGATGCGGCTGGTGGAGTCGAGCGGGTCCACCGCGGGGTAGATGCCCAGCTCCGAGATGGCGCGCGAGAGCACCGTCGTCGCGTCCAGGTGCGCGAACGCCGTCGCCGGCGCCGGGTCGGTCAGGTCGTCGGCGGGGACGTAGATGGCCTGCACCGAGGTGATCGATCCCTCGCGCGTCGACGTGATGCGCTCCTGCAGCTGCCCCATCTCCGTGGCCAGCGTGGGCTGGTAGCCCACGGCCGAAGGCATGCGGCCCAGCAGCGCCGACACCTCGGACCCCGCCTGGGTGAAGCGGAAGATGTTGTCGACGAAGAAGAGCACGTCCTGCTTCTCCACGTCGCGGAAGTACTCGGCCACGGTGAGGCCGGTGAGGCCCACGCGCAGGCGCGCCCCCGGCGGCTCGTTCATCTGCCCGTAGACGAGGGCCACGGCCGACTCGGCCAGGTTCTCGTCCTTGATGAGGTTCCCCTCCTTGAACTCCAGCCAGAGGTCGGTGCCCTCGCGGGTGCGCTCGCCCACGCCGGCGAACACCGAGCGCCCGCCGTGCCCCTTGGCGATGTTGTTGATCAGCTCCATGATGACGACCGTCTTCCCCACCCCGGCGCCGCCGAACAGGCCGATCTTGCCGCCCTTCACGTACGGGGTGAGCAGGTCGAGCACCTTGATGCCGGTTTCCAGCACCTCGGTCTTGGGCTCCAGGTCCACGAAGCGCGGGGCCGGGCGGTGAATGGGCCAGCGCTCGGCGTCGGTGGGGATGTCGCCGCGCTCGTCGACGGGGTCGCCCAGCACGTTCAGGATGCGGCCCAGCGCGTTCACGCCCACGGGCACGGTGATGGAGCTGCCGGTGTCGAGCACCTCCATCCCGCGCACCACGCCATCGGTGCTGGACATGGCCACCGCGCGCACCTGGTTGCGCCCGATGTGCTGCTGCACCTCGAGCGTCACGTCCACCGCGTCGCGGCCGTCCTGGGCGGGCTGGCGGATGACCAGCGCGTTGTAGATGTCGGGAAGGGTCTCGAACTCGGCGTCGATCACCGGTCCGATCACCTGGACCACCTTGCCGGTGTTGGTGCCGGCCGGCGCGACGGTCGCGGTCTCGGGGGCAGTGGCTGCCATCTATCGTCTCCTTGGTCGTTTGGCCGTCTTGTTTATTCCAGCGCCGCGGCGCCGCCCACGATCTCGGCGATCTCCTGCGTGATGGCCGCCTGGCGGACGCGGTTGTAGGTCCGCGTGAGCGCCTCGAGCATCTCGCCGGCGTTGTCGGTCGCGTTCTTCATCGCCGTGCGCTGCGCGCCGTAGAAGCCCGCGGTGGTCTCCACCAGCGCGCGGTACACGCTGTTGCGCACGTACAGCGGCAGCACCTGCCCCAGGATCTCGTCGGCTCCGGGCTCCAGGATGTAGTCCACCGTGCGCCCCTCGTCGCCGCCCTCGGGCGTCTGCACGGGCAGCACCTGCAGCGTGGTCGGCGGGGTGGAGAGCGCCGACTTGAACTGGGCGTAGATCACGTACACCGCGTCGAGCTCGCCGGCGATGAAGCGCTCCATCAGCCCGTTCACCAGCCGCTCGGCGTCGGCCGAGCCCGGCCGGTCGCCCACGTCGCTGACGGCGGTGCCCAGCTGCTCGCCCATGAAGCGGAAGAAGGAGATCCCCTTCTTCCCCGCCACGTGCAGCTCGGCTTCCACGCCGCGGCCGCGCAGGTCGCGCAGCAGGTCGCGCGCCTGGCGGATCAGGTTGGCGTTGAAGGCGCCGGCCAGCCCGCGGTTGCCGGTCAGCAGCAGCACCGCCGCGCGCTTCGTCTCCTCCGGCTGGCGGAGGACGGGGTAGCGCTGCGCCAGCTCGGGGTTGATCAGCCGGCGCACCACGTCGGCCAGGCGCTCGGCGTACGGGCGGGCGGCGGCCACGCGGTCCTGCGCGCGCTTGAGCTTGGACGTGGCCACCATCTCCATCGTCCGGGTGATCTTGCGCGTGTTCTGGACCGAGCGGATGCGGCCCTTCAGTTCTCTGGCTTTTGCCATCGTTCGCTATCGCTCAAGTGCCCAGTGCCCAGTTCCCAGTGCCCAGTGCGCCCGGAGTCAGTTCCTGGGCACTGGGCACTGGGCACTTGGCACTTGTCAGTAGCTCTGCCGCGCGCTGGCCGCGTTCGCCTCGGGGCGGGCGGCAAGCTGCAGCTGCTCCTCGCTCATCCGGCGGTCGTGGTCGGTCTCGTGCAGGATCGGGTTGTTCGCGTAGTCCTCGGTGCCCACCGGGCTCTTCGGGTCGGCGAACAGCTCGCCGTACATCCGGATCGCGTCCTTCAGCGCCCCTTCCGTCTCGCTCGTCAGGTCGCGCGCCTCGCGGATCGACGACAGGATCTCGGGGTGCTGCGTGCGCAGGTACACGTGGAAGTCGCGCTCCCACGCCTTGATCATCGGCACGTCGACCTCGTCGAGGTAGCCGTTGGTCAGCGCGTAGATGATCGCCACCTGGTGCTCCACCGGCATCGGCGCGTACTGCGGCTGCTTCAGCACCTCGACCGAGCGGGCGCCGCGCGCCAGCTGCCGCTGCGTCACCGCGTCGAGCTCCGAGCCGAAGGCGGCGAACGCCTCGAGCTCGCGGTACTGCGCCAGCTCGCCCTTGAGCTTGCCGGCCACCTTCTTCATCGCCTTGATCTGCGCCGAGCCGCCCACGCGGCTCACGCTGATGCCCACGTTTACCGCCGGGCGCACGCCCGAGTAGAACAGGTTCGACTCCAGGAAGATCTGGCCGTCGGTGATGGAGATCACGTTGGTCGGGATGTACGCCGACACGTCGCCGGCCTGCGTCTCGATGATCGGCAGCGCGGTCAGCGAGCCGCCACCCATCTCGTCCGACAGCTTGGCCGCGCGCTCGAGGAGGCGCGAGTGCAGGTAGAACACGTCGCCCGGATACGCCTCGCGCCCGGGCGGGCGGCGCAGCACCAGCGACATCTGGCGGTAGGCCACGGCCTGCTTCGACAGGTCGTCGTACACGCAGAGCGTCGCCTTCCCCTTCCCCTGCTCGTCCTTGGTGTACATGAAGTACTCGGCCAGCGCCGTCCCCGCGTAGGGGGCGATGTACTGCAGCGGCGCGGGGTCGGAGGCGCTGGCGGCGACCACGATGGTGTAGTCCATCGCGCCGGCCTCCTGCAGGCGGCTGACGACGCCCGCGATGGTCGAGTTCTTCTGGCCGATGGCGACGTACACGCAGACGACGCCCTGGCCCTTCTGGTTGATGATGGTGTCGATGGCGATGGCGGTCTTGCCGGTGCCGCGGTCGCCGATGATCAGCTCGCGCTGGCCGCGGCCGATGGGAATCAGGGCGTCGATGGCCTTGATCCCCGTCTGCATGGGCTCCTTCACCGGCTGCCGCAGCACGATGCCGGGCGCCACGATGTCCACCTGGCGGCGTCCGCCGCTGGGGGTGATGGCGCCCTTGCCGTCGACCGGCTCGCCCAGCGGGTTCACCACGCGCCCCAGGAACTCGGGGCCCACGGGGATGTCGAGCACGCGGCCGGTGCGGCGCACCTGGTCGCCCTCCTGGATCACCGTCCAGTCGCCCAGCACCACCGCGCCGATGTTGTCCTCTTCCAGGTTCAGCGCCAGCGCGGTGACCACCGCCCCGCCGTCGCTGGGAGTGATCTCCAGCATCTCGCTGGCCATCGTCCCGAGCAGGCCGTAGATGCGGGCGATGCCGTCCTTCACCTCCAGCACCTCGCCGATCTGCTCGGCGCCCAGGGCCTCGTCGTACCGCTCGATCTCGCCGAGCAGCACGTTCTTGATCTCGCTCGCGCGAAGCTGGGTGTCCGCCGCCATTCTTCTATTCCTTTTCCGGTCCGGCTCGCTCGCCGGAGTGGCCGCTGAAGTCCTGAGTCCTGAGTCCTGAGTCCTAAGTCCTAAGTCCTAAGTTGTTATCCTCAGCCCACTTGGGACTTAGGACTTGGGACTCAGGACTTCTTTTCCGTCCTACGCCGCTTCCCGCGGGAGCGCCACCGACATCAGGCGCCGCTTGAGCTGCGCGGCGCGGGTGCGGACGCTGCCGTCGAGGATGTCGTCGCCCACGCGCACCACGATGCCGCCGAGGATCTCGGGGTTCACCGTGAAGGTGGGGATCACCGTCTTCCCCAGGCGCGCGGTGAGCGTGCGGGTGATCTCCTCCCGCAGCGCGTCGTCGGGCGCGTGGCTCACCGTCACCTGCACGCGCACCCGGCCGGCCAGCTCGTCCGTGAGATCGCGGTACTTGGCCGCGATGTCGGGGAGGAGCGCCTGGCGCCGCTTGTCGACCACCACCATCACGAAGCGCAGGAAGAGCTCGGGCACACGCCCCTCGAGCGCGGCGCGCAGCGCCTGCTTGCGCTCGTCCGCGCCCACGCGTGGGGTGGAGAGGAACTCGCGCACGCGGCGGTCGGCCAGGGTGTCGGCCAGCAGTTCCATGGCGCGGCCGTACTCTTCCACGGTGGCCCGCCCGCCGTGGCGCCCGGCCAGCTCCAGCAGCGTCTGCGCGTAGTTGCGGGCGACGATCTCGGCGCGCACGGCTCAGACCCTCGCTGCGGCGGCGGGAGCCGGCGCGGCCACCGCGCCCAGGTACTCTTCCACCAGGCGGCGGTTGTCGGCCGTATCCAGGTTCTTGCGCACCAGGCGCTCGGCGGCGGCCATCGCCACGTCCACGGCGTCGCGGCGCACCTGCTCCAGCGTGCTGGCGCGCTCGGCGGCCAGCTCGGCCTGCGTGCGCGCGATCAGGTCGGCGCGCTCGCGCTGCGCCTGCTCCAGGATCTCGGCGCGCATGCGCTCGGCGGTGCTGCGGCTCTCGTTCAGCGCCTCCTGCACGCGGGCCCGGGTCTCGTCCACCAGGCGGCGGTGCTCGTCGGCCAGCGCGGCGGCCTCGGCGCGGTCGCGCTCGGCGCCCTCGGCCAGCTCGGCCAGGTGGCGCTCGCGGGCCTCCACGGCCTCCAGGATCTTCGGGAAGGCGAACTTGGCCAGGACCGCGAAGACGATCAGGAAGATGACGAGCGTCCAGATGCTGAGCCCCGGGTGGAGCGACAGCAGCCCGCCCTTCTCCTCCTGCGCCAGCAGGGGCGAGGCGGAGGCCGGGAGCAGCGCCACGGCGGCGTAGATCGAGCGATGCATCGGATCGATGTCGATTTTCGTTGGTTTACCTTCTCGTGCGGCCTCCGCGGGTACCGGCCCGCGGAGGCCCCCAGCCGGACCGAAGATCAGATCTTGGTCCAGATCAGCACCGCCACCACGATGGCGAACAGCGCCACGCCTTCCACGAACGCCGCAAGGATCAGCGCGGCCGTCTGGATGTTGCCGGCCAGCTCGGGCTGGCGCGCCATCCCCTCGGTGGCGCCGCGGCCGATCAGGCCGATGCCGATGCCGGCGCCGATCACGGCCACGCCGGCGCCGATGCCGGCGCCCAGCAGGCCGTTGTTGAGCGCGGTGTTGACGGTCTCCTGAAGCATCATGCTCCCAGTCTCCTGTCAGGTCCTGCATCCATGTGTCCGGGCCTCCGCTCCGCGGACCGCGTCCGCCCGGGCGCAAGCCGGCGCAAGCGCCGCACGCCCATCCCCGGGCGCCCATCTCCCGGGTACAGTACGACGGGGGTGGAGCCCTCCCCGCCGGCGGCGACGTTCATGGCCTCGCCGCGGGCCAACCAACCGATAGTGCCAAGTGCCCAGTGCCCAGTGCCCAGTGAACCGCGCCCCTACTGGGCACTTGGCACTGGGCACTGGGCACTTTCCATCAGTGCGAGTGCCTCGCCAGCCCGATGAACACGCTGGTCAGCATCGCGAAGATGTAGGCCTGCAGGAAGGCCACGAAGATCTCCAGGAACGAGATCGCCACGGCCATGATCACCGGCCCCGCCAGCACCACCCAGCTGCCGAACACGAAGATCAGGGAGATCAGCGCCAGCAGCACGATGTGCCCCGCCGTCATGTTCGCCATCAGGCGGATGCACAGCGCGAACGGGCGCGTGAACTTGCCCACCAGCTCGATGGGCATCAGCACGGTGGCCATCATGTGCCCCGATACCTTCCCCATCCCCTTGGGCACCACGTAGATCGTCCCCAGGTACTGCTTGGGCCCCGTGGCGATCAGCCCGCCGATCTCGGCCACCACGAAGGTGATGATGGCCAGCGCCGCGGTCACCGACACGCTGGCGGTGGCCGTCGAGCCCCAGGGGATGATCCCCAGCAGGTTGCAGAAGAGGATGAAGAAGAAGAGGGTGCAGACGAAGGGCGCGAACTTCTCGCCGCCGTGCCCGATGTTGGGCATCACCACCTCGTCGCGGATGAACAGCACCATCGCCTCGATGGCGTTGTGCCGCTTCCCCGCCGTCAGCCCGCGCTCGGCGCGCGACGCCAGCCGGGCGCCGCCCAGCAGGCAGACGATGGTGAGCAGCCCCGCGATCCCCATGAACATGACGTGCTTGGTCGGCGTCATGTCGATGGGCCCCAGCATGTACGTGCCCGCCGCGGGGAAGCAGAGCACCTTGCCGAAGGGGAGCTCCCACTCGCGCGAGTCCATGATGTGCTCGATGTAGTCGAGCTGCTCCTCGCCTCCCGCGGGGGCCGCGTGGCCCGCCCCGCACCCCTCGTGCTTCCCTTCCTCGCGGCCGTACCCCGCGGCCTCCACGCCGTGCTCGGCGCGGGCGCCCGCGTTGGTCTGCGCCACGACCTCCACCGGCGCCTGCGTGGCGGGGGCGGAGGCCTGCGCCGGACCCACCAGCGCGAGCAGGACTGCGGCTGTAGCGATCATCGATTCCTGTCGTTCCCTGCGCCGGGCGCCAGCAGCACCGGCTCGATCAACGTGGTTGCGAACAGCACCGTCACCATGCTCAGCAGCGCCGGCGCGGCCGGCACCTCCAGCAGCGGCACCAGGACCAGCGCCGCGATCACCACCAGCAGGAAGCGCGAGAGCATCCCCAGCCCGAAGGCCGCCAGGCGGTTGTTCGGCAGCGCGGCCACCGTCACCCCGAACACCAGCGCCTGCCAGACCGCCGCGAACGCCACGCCCAGCATCACCGCCCGCCGCTGCTCCGGCCCCACCATCGCCGAGGCGACGAGGAGCACCGCGGCCGAGATCACCGCCACCGCCGCCAGCAGGCGAAGCACCTTCCGCCCGGTCACGGCTCGTCCCGCTCGCGCGGCTGGATCACCAGCTTGCGGTAGATCCACAGCAGGCTCAGCCCGAAGCCGACGAATACTCCCAGGATCACCCCCCAGGGGCTCGTCCCCAGCCGCCCGTCGAGCCACACGCCCAGCAGCGTGAAGAGCACGATCCCCGCGGCGAAGGTCACGCCCAGCCCCGCGTACTGCGCCGCGTCGGGCGGGTTCGGCCGCTTGCCCCCGGGACCGCTGGAAATCTGCGCCATGACTGGCTTTTCTCGCTCTCCTCAGGCTTCTCGGGCCCAATATACCGGCTTGTGAAATTTTTCGCAAGCGTCTTGTGAAATTTTTCCCAAGCGCCGTTTCGCGTCGTTGCGGAGCTTGCTTGACGGGGTGCTCACGGCGTCTCTATCTTGCCGCACGGCGCCGCCCCAACTTCGCGGCGCGGCTTGTGTTTGCCGCCCCTGTCCGGCCGCCGCGCGCGGCGCGCTCCGCAGGCCCGTCCGCCGTTCATCCGCCCGATCCGATGCGCTCCGTGCTTGCCTTCGCCCTGGTCCTGCTCACGGCCTGTCCCGCGTCTCCCCGCGAGGCGCAGGCCCCCGCGCCCGACGGCGGCGGGAGCGGCGCGGGCGCGGGGCCGCTGGTCTCCTCGCTGCAGATCCAGCCCGGGGCCGACGCCGTCGTCTTCACCCTGGCCGTCACCAACGCCACGCGCGCGCCGGTGACGCTGGAGTTCACCAGCGGGCAGAGCTACGACTTCGTCGTGGGCGACGGCGGCCGCGAGGTGTGGCGCTGGAGCGCCGAGCGCATGTTCACCCAGGCGCTGCGCAGCGAGACCCTGGCGGCGGGGGAGACCCGCACCTGGCGCGAGGCCTGGCGCCCCGACCAATCGCTGCGCGGCCGCGAGCTGACGGCCACGGCGCGCCTCGTGTCGAGCAGCCATCCGCTGGCGCGCACGCAGTCGTTCCGGCTGCCATGAGAACCGCGCGCGCCGTCGCAGGAATCGTTCCCCGGTGACCATCACCCCGCCGGCCGCCGGAGCCGCGCCGCCAGCCGTTTCCGGCGATCTCCCGCTCCCCGCGCTGGACGACGTACAGGCGGCCGCCGGGCGCCTCCGCGGCGTGGTGCGCCGCACCCCGCTGCTGCGCTCCGACGCCCTCTCCGACCTCGCGGGGACCGACGTCTGGCTGAAGCTGGAGACGCTGCAGCGCACCGGCTCGTTCAAGGTGCGCGGCGCCTACAACTTCGTGGCCGCGCTCACGCCCGCGGAGCGCGCGCGGGGGCTGGCGACGGCGTCGGCGGGAAACCATGGCGCGGCCGTGGCGTTCGCGGCGCGTCTCCTCGGCGCGAAGGCGACCGTCTTCGTTCCCGACGACACGCCGGAGACCAAGCGGCGGCGGATCCTCCGCAGCGGCGCGGAGCTGCGCCTGATCCGCGGCAGCTACGACGACGCCCATCCCGCGGCCGAGGCCTTCGCGGCGGAGACGGGGGCGCGCTTCGTGAACGCGTTCAGCGACCCCTTCGTCGTCGCCGGGGCGGGAACGGTGGGGGTGGAACTCTTCGACGAGTGTCCGTCCATCCGTACGGTGCTGGCGCCCGTCGGCGGGGGCGGACTGTCGGGGGGGATCGGCCTGGTCGCACGCGCGCGTGACCGCGTGCGCATGGTGGGCGTCCAGTCGGAGGAGACTGCCGCGATGCACGCCTCGCTCGCCGCCGGCCGGCTGACGTCGGCGGCGTACGGTCCGACCATCTGCGAGGGGCTCACGGGTGACACCGACGAGCGTGCGTTCCGGCTGGCGCGGCAGGTGCTGGACGAGATCGTGCTGGTCTCCGAGGCGTCCGTCCGCCGCGCCGTCCGCTGGCTGGCGGCGGAGGAGGGGATCGTGGCCGAGGGCTCGGCCGCCGTCGCCGTCGCGGCGCTGCTGGAGGGGGCGGCCGGTGAGATCGAGGGGCCGGTGGCCGCGGTGCTGAGCGGGAGCAACATCGACCCGCAGCGCCTGGCCGCGATCCTGGCCGAGGGGTGATGGGCACGATCCTGCCGTACGCGGGCGTCTGGCCACGCATCCACCCCACGGCCTTTGTCGCCCCCACCGCGGTGGTGATCGGCAACGTGACGGTGGAGGAGGAGGCCAGCGTCTGGTTCGGCGCCGTGATCCGCGGCGACGAGCCGGAGCACGAGATCCACGTCGGCGCGCGCACCAGCATCCAGGACAACGTGGTGCTGCACGTGAGCCGGCAGGGGGCCACCATCATCGGCGCGGACGTGACCGTGGGCCACGGGGCGATCCTGGAGAGCTGCGTGGTGGGCGACGGCGCGCTGATCGGGATGAACGCCGTGGTCCTGCAGCGGGCGACGGTGGGAACGCAGGCGCTGGTGGCGGCGGGCGCGGTCGTCGGATCGGGGACGGAGGTCCCGCCGCGGACACTCGCGGCGGGAACGCCGGCGAAGGTCAAGAAGGAGCTGGAGGGCGAGTCGCTGCGCTGGGTCGCGACCAGCGCCGCCCATTACGTGGAGCTTTCGCGAAGCTACCTGGCGCAGGGGATCGGCCGCATCGACGGCCGAACTGGAGATGGAACGGATGGCTGAGCTCACCCGGAGGGACGCCCCTCACGACGTGGACGCCGACCGAGGGGCCGATCGGGGCACCCACGGCGACGGCGCCGCTCCGTCCACGTCGCGGCGTTTCGCCGGGCCGCGGCGCGACGAAGACGGCGGGATGGAGGCGCTGCTGCGCACCCTCACCTCGCTCTCCGGCCCCACGGGGCAGGAAGACGAGGTGATGGCGTGGGTGCGGCGCGAGTGGGAGCCGCTGGGCGAGGTGATGCAGACGCCGGTCGGCAACCTCTTCCTCCACCTCCCCGGCCCCGGCCCGCGCGTGCTGCTGGCCGCGCACGCCGACGAGCTGTCGCTGATCGTCCGCTCGGTGACGGCCGACGGCTTCCTGCGCGTCCTCCCCGGCGAGCGCGACCAGCACTCCTTCCCCTACTTCATCGGCACGCCGCTGAAGGTGCTGGCGGACAACGGCCCGGTCCCCGGCGTCGTCGCCACGACGACGGGGCACGCGCTGACGCCGGAGCAGAAGAACCGCACCTCGCTGGCGTGGGACGACCTGTTCGTCGACGTGGGGCTGACGGCGGAGGAGTGCGCGGAGCGGGGGATCCGCGTGGGGACGAGGATGGTGTGGGACCCGCAGATCCGGAAGCTGGGGCGCCTGCTCGTGGGCAAGGCGATGGACGACCGGCTGGGCGTGGCCGTGCTGGTGGAGCTGGCGCGCCGCATCGCCTCGGCCGAGCGGCGCTTCGACGTGACCCTGGCGCTGACGGTGCAGGAGGAGATCGGGATGCTGGGCGCCAGCTCGCTCGCGCGCGACGGGCGCTCGTTCGAGATCGGCTTCATCATCGACAACGGGCTGGCGGGCGACATCCCCACCGTCTCCGAGGCGCACGTGCCGGTGAAACTGGGACTGGGCCCCGCGCTGGTGCACCGCGACTCGTCGGTCCACTACTCGCGCCGGCTGATCGGGCAGATGCGCGAGATCGCGGCCGGGCGCGACATCCCCGTACAGGACGTGGTCCTCTACCACTACTCCTCCGACGGCGCGCACCTGGTGCGGCAGGGGATGGAGGCGCTCCTCGTCGCCCCGCCCATCCGCTACTCCCACTCCCCCTTCGAGGCCATCGACGTGCGCGACGTGGAGGCCACGGTCCGGCTCTTCGAGGCCTACCTGACGACGGGCGATTGAGGGCGATCGGAGACGGAAGAAGCGGAGAGGCGGAGACGATCCCGCTTCTCCGCTTTCTCTTTGCGTAAGATGGAGATGCGATGATGCGCGGTGACGCGGCACCCGACGTGGTGATCGTGGGCGGAGGGGTAATCGGGTGTGCCATCGCCCGCCGGGCAGCGCTCGGCGGGCTTCGCGTGGTGGTGATCGAGCGCGGCACGCCCGGCGCCGAAGCCTCGTCCGCCGCCGCGGGGATGCTGTCGCCGCTGGCCGAGGCGAGCGAACCCGGGCCCTTCCTCGACCTCCTCCTCCGCGCGCGGGAGATGTACCCCGCCTTCGCCGCCGCGCTGCGCGAGGAGACGGGCGCGGACGTCGGCTACAGCGACGCCGGCACGCTCTACCTCTCCCTGCGCGAGGAAGACGACGCAGAGCTGGAGCACCGCCACGCCTGGCAGTCCGCGGCGGGCCTCTGCGTCGCGCGCCTGACAGCGGACGAGGTGCGGCGGCTGGAGCCCGCGGTGAATCCCGGTCTCCGCTTCGCGCTGCGCTTTCCGGGCGACCACAGCGTGGACAACCGCGCCCTGGCGTCCGCGCTCCAGATCGCCGCCGAGCGCGCCGGCGCCGCGTTCCGCCTGGGCGTCGAGGCCGCCGCCGTGCTGCGCGAGGGCGACCGCGTCACCGGCGTCGCCCTCGCGAACGGTGAGCGCATCCCCGCCGGCGCGGTGGTGGTCGCCGCGGGATGCTGGGCGGGGCAGCTCGCCGGTCTCCCCTGCCCTCTCCCGGTCGAGCCCGTGCACGGCCAGCTTCTCGCCATCGAGACCGATCCCCCGCTCTTCCGCCACGTGATCGACTCGCCGCGCTGCTACCTGGTGCCGCGCGCGGACCGCGTCATCGCCGGCGCGACGGTGGAGCGCACCGGCTATCGCAAGGCCGTGACGCCGTGGGGGATGCGGCAGCTTCTCGACGGCGCCCTGGAGATCGCCCCGGCGCTGGAGCACGCGCCGATCGTCGAGACGTGGTCGGGGCTGCGCCCGGGCACGCCTGACGGCCTCCCCATCCTCGGGCGCGACCCCGACGTGCGGAACCTGCTCTACGCAACTGGCCATTTTCGCAACGGCATCCTCCTCGCCCCCCTCACCGGCGAGGTGATCGGCGCGATGCTTCTGGGGGAGCGGGAGGTCATCGACGTGTCCGGGTACGCAAAGGAGCGGTTGTACTGAATAGCGTTGCAGCGCTGGCCGTATTGGAGCGTTAGTGTACGAAGGGGTTGACGAGGTATACGGGGGCTATTAACCTTACGGGCCGTGAGGAAAATTCGGGTTCTGTTTGGTGATGTCTCTAGCCGGAGCGTGTCCAGATGATGAACGCCAAGGCTGTGGCAAAGTACTTCCTCGCCCGCGTCGACGAAGACGCCGGCGACGGCATCTCCAACCTCAAGCTCCAGAAGCTGGTCTACTACGCGCAGGGGTTCCACCTGGCGCTGCATGGCACCCCGCTCTTCCGCGAGCGCATCGAGGCGTGGGAGCATGGGCCGGTGGTGCCGGAGCTGTACCGCGAGTACAAGGCGTACGGCTCGGCCAGCATCCCCGCTCCCCACGACTTCGACCCGCACGAGTACACCCCCGAGGTGGCCCGCCTCCTCGACGAGGTCTACGACGTCTTCGGGCAGTACTCCGCCTGGAAGCTGCGGAACATGACGCACGAAGAGCGTCCCTGGATCGACGCGTACGAGAACGGCGAGCGCGGCCGGGTCATCACGCCCGCCGCCATGCGCGAGTACTTCAAGGACTACGTCACGGCGTAGGGGCGGCCGTGGCCAAGCTCCGGAATCCCCACGACCGCAACCGCGGCGAGCGCATCACGGCGCGCGACAGCGCTTCGGGGTCGACCGACGGGCTGACCCCGATCTTCTGCCTGCGCTACCTGTCGCCGCCGTTCTGCGTCACCAGCTGCCAGCAGGTGGAGCAGGCGTCGTTCGCGGTGACGCTGCGGCGGCTCTCGATGCTGACCTGGCAGGAGATCAAGAGCGCGCACCGGCACGGGCTGGGGACGGAGAAGATCGGCCGCGCGTCGATCAAGGCGCCGATCCCGAGGGAGATCACCGACGACGTGGACTTCCTGGCGGTGCGCTTCCACGGCAAGGCGCCGATGGTCGGCTTCCGCAGCAACCAGATCTTCCACGTGGTCTGGCTCGACCGCGCGTTCACGCTCTACAACCACTGACCGCCCGCGCCGGGCGCGACGAACGGCCCGCGCCCATCCGGAGCGCGGGCCGATCTCGTTCTTTGCGGAAGGGGGAATCACATAGAGGCACGAAGAACCGATCGCAGGTCCTGCGTGCCTCCGTGATCTCCGTGCCTTCCGTGTGAAATCCAGAATCGCCGATCCTCGAACGAAATTTCGGGATCCGGGATCAATGCTGCGGCGGCGCGGGGCCGCGTCCGCGCGGGTAGCCGCGGACCAGGAGCACGGGGATGCTGGACTTGTGGCGGACCTCGTTGGCCACGCTGCCGTACAGCAGGTCGGAGATGAAGCGGTGCCCGTGCGTGCTCATGGCGATCAGGTCGCACCCCTCGCGCGCGGCCATCTCCACGATCTCGCGGCTGGGGTCGCCGCCGGCCAGCACCGCGTCGACCTCGATCCCCGACTGCGCCAGGCGGGTGGCCACCGACTCCAGGTAGTGCCGGTCGCGCGCCATCTCCTCGCTCTCGCGCAGGTCCAGCTGGCGCCAAGTGCGCGCCACCCACCCGTCGGCCACGTGCACCAGCAGCACCGACGCGCCGCACACGCGCGCCAGCCGCGCCACGTGGTCCAGGATGGCCTCGTCGTACGCCGTGTTCTCCAGCGGCACCAGGATGCGGCGGTACATGGCGGTCACCCTCCCAGCCAGCCGCTGAAGGTCTGCATCAGCAGCCACGCGTTCAGCCCGGCGATCAGCACGGCCACCGTGTACGCCAGCCCCTTCACCCACCAGGCATTGGCGAACTCGCCCATCTTCCGCCTGTCGCTGGTGAACGCGACCAGCGGGAAGACGGCGAAGGAGAGCTGCAGGCTCAGGATCACCTGGCTGAGCACCAGCAGCTTGGCGGTGCCGCTCTCGCCGTAGAGGATGGCCACGATCACCGCGGGGATGATGGCGATGGCGCGGGTGATGGCGCGCCGCACCCACGGGCGCATGCGCAGGTCCAGGAATCCCTCCATCACGATCTGCCCCGCCAGCGTGCCCGTCAGCGTGGAGTTCTGCCCCGACGCGAGGAGCGCGAAGGCGAACACCGCGCTGGCGCCGGTCACCCCCAGCAGCGGCGTCAGTAGCTTGTACGCGTCCTGGATCTCCGCCACCCCGGTGTTCCCCGTGCGGTGGAAGGTGGCGGCGGCCACGATCAGGATGGCCGCGTTGATGAACAGCGCGAAGGTGAGCGCCACCGTGCTGTCGAGGAAGGCGTAGCGCACCGCCTCGCGCTTGCCGTCGGCGTTCAGCTCGTAGCGCCGCGTCTGCACGATGGAGGAGTGGAGATACAGGTTGTGCGGCATCACCGTGGCGCCCAGGATGCCCATGGCGATGTAGAGCATCTGCGGGTTGCGCACCACCTCGGCGCTCGGCACGAAACCGCGCAGCACCGCGCTGATCTCCGGCTTGGCGATCAGGATCTCGAAGAGGAAGCACCCGCCGATCAGGGCGACGAGCGAGATCACCAGCGCCTCGAGGAGCCGGAAGCCCTTCCGCTGCAGCATCAGCACCAGCAGCACGTCGAGCGCGGTGAGCACCACGCCCACGGGGAGCGGGATGCCGAAGAGCAGGTTGAGCGCGATGGCCGAGCCGATGACCTCGGCCAGGTCGCAGGCGGCGATGGCCAGCTCGCACAGCACCCACAGCGCCAGCGACACGGGGCGCGAGTAGTGGTCGCGGCACGCCTGCGCCAGGTCGCGCCCGGTGACGATCCCCAGCTTGGACGCCAGCCCCTGCAGCAGCACCGCCATCATGTTCGACAGCAGCACCACGCACAGCAGCCGGTAGCCGAAGGCCGAGCCGCCGGCCAGGTCGGTGGCCCAGTTCCCCGGGTCCATGTAGCCCACCGCGACGAGGTAGCCGGGCCCGGCGAACGCCAGGAACTTGCGCCAGCGCGACATCCCCGCGACGGGGATGGAGCGGTACACGTCGGCCAGGCTGGGCGCGACGCGCGCGTGGCGCCACCCCGGCTCGGCCTCCGTCTGTTCTGCGGCCGGCGAGCGCCGGCGTACACGTTCAGGGAACACGAGCATTCTAGTTCGAGTGTACGAAGTCGATTTTTAAATCACTTTAAAAATCGTAACGTGCGTTGTCCGGTGGCGCAAGAGGGTGCAGCGTGCGTGCCAGAGGCCGCGTCGCCCAAGCCGCCGGTGGGCCTCGAGATTCGCGACGGGCGGGTACACCCGCAGCTCCAACAACGGAAAGCCTCGCAAACTGCGCGAGGCTTCAACCGCATTCGGACGAAATGGCGGCGCGGATCGCCGGCGCTCGCGCGGCGGCCGGCCCCGCAGCCCGCGCAGCAGGCTTCCCAATGTGCAAGCCGCGGGTTACCCGCCCTTCACCGCGTGAGGCTTCACCACCGCTACTCCGGCACCTCGGCCACGGGCCCGCCGAACTCCACGCCCTTCCGCTCGCGGCCGAGCCAGACGACGATCGCCGCGAAGGAGAAGACGGTGACGGCGGTGAGCGCCATGCTGACCGCGTACGATCTCCCCGCCGCGAACGCGGACTCGAGGTAGGCGACGGAGCTGGCCAGCAGCACGCCGCACTGGTAGGCGAAGCCGGGGAGGAAGCCGCGCACGCTGTCGGGCGCCAGCTCGGTGATGTGCGCGGGGATCACGCCCCAGGCGCCCTGCACCATGAACTGCATCAGGAACGCGCCCGCCACCAGCAGCCCCAGCGACGGCGCGAACGCCCACAGCGGCACCACGCAGATCCCGCCGGCCAGCGACAGCACGATCGCGCGGCGGCGGCCGATGCGGTCGGAGAACATCCCCACCAGCAGGCCGCCCAGGATCGCCCCGAGCATGGAGATCGCCGTGAGCGCCGACCTCTTCTCCGGCGTGAATCCCCAGTCGCGCTGCAAGAAGGTGGGATACATGTCCTGCGTGCCGTGGCTGGCGAAGTTCATCCCCGCCATCATCACCGTGATGTACAGGAACAGCTTCCACTGCCCGCTGATGGCCTTCCCCAGCTCGCCCCAGGTGTCGTGGCGGGTGCGCTCCCACACCTCGCTCTCCTTCACGCGGTAGCGGACGAAGATGGCCAAGAGCGCGGGAAGCCCGCCGATGAAGAAGAGCGGGCGCCATCCCCAGCGCGGGAAGACGATCCAGTACGCGAGCGAGGCGAGGAGAAAGCCGACCGCATATCCCTCCTGCAGCAGCCCGGACAGCACGCCGCGCAGCTTTCGCGGCGCCTTCTCCATCGCCAGCGACGCGCCCACGCCCCACTCGCCGCCCATGCCGATGCCGAACAGCGCGCGGCAGACCAGGAACCAGCCGTACGACGGCGCCAGCCCGGTCAGCACCGAGAGAAGCGAGTAGAAGACCAGGTTGATCATCAGCGGACGGCGGCGGCCGTAGCGGTCGGCCAGCAGCCCGAAGATCAGCGCGCCCACCGGCCGGAACGCCAGCGTGAGGGTGATGGCGAACGCCACCGCCTTGTCGGGCCGGCCGAACTCGCGTCCGATGGCGGTCAGGCACATGACCACCAGGAAGAAGTCGAACGCGTCGAGCGTCCATCCCAGGAACCCCGCCAGCACGGCGGCGCGGTGGTCGCCGGTGGCGGGCGATGCGGCGGCGGGGCGGGCGGGCGTCTGTGCCATCGGCGGGCGCGGGAGATGGGGATCGGCGGTGGAGCGGGAGGTGGGATGGGTCGCGGAGAAGATGGGGTGTCGCGCCGTGGACGCAATGCCGAACGTCGCCGGCTCGGCATCCGTGCGGATGAGAAGCATCGAAGCCGCCGCGGCGCGGAGCCCTCTCCCCCCGGCCCCCTCCCCCAAAACCGACTGGGGGAGGGGGAGACCTAACCGCGAAGATCGATATCTCCAACTTGTTCCATCTGTTGCTGGTACCTCTCCCAGTCGGTTTTGGGAGAGGTCGAAAAAGTGACGAGTCGAGACGGCAGTATTGTCTCGACTCGTCACTTTTTCGGGTGAGGGCCGCCCACGCTACACGATCAGTTCCACGCTTTCCCCCTCCTCCTCGCCGTCGATGGTGTCGCGGCGGATGAGGCGGGCGGGGTAGACCACCTCCAGCAGCGGCGAGGTCATGAACGTCGTCGCCAGCGCCATCAGCACCATCATCGCGAACACGGCGGGGGAGATGACGCCGATGTCCAGGCCGATGTTCAGGATCACCAGTTCCATCAGCCCGCGCGTGTTCATCAGCGTGCCGATGGCGCCCGCCTCGCGCCAGCTCATCCCCGTCATCCGCGCGGCCACGGCGCCGCCGCCCAGCTTCCCGGCGACGGCGACGAGGACGATCAGCGCGCAGAATCCCCACATCTCCGCCCCCTCCACCAACCCGATGCGCGTCCGCAGCCCGGTGAACGCGAAGAAGAGCGGGAGGAGGAGCACCACCGTCACGTCCTCGAGCTTGCCGGTGAGCGCGTGGACGAAGCCTTCGCCCCTGGGCATCACCGCGCCGGCCAGGAAGGCGCCGAACAGCGCGTGGATCCCCAGCGCCTCGGTGGTCCAGGCCGAGGCCAGGGTGACGAGGAAGACGATGGCGAGCACGTCCTGCGTCACCCGCCCGTCGCGCTCGTAGCGCCGCTCCAGTCGCGCCAGCAGCGGCCGCGCGGCGAAGATCATGGCCGCGACGAAGGCGGCGGAGCCGAAGACGGTGGCCCACCACGGCATCGCGGCGTGCTGCGCGCGCACCAGCGCCACCACACCGGCCAGGATGCACCACGCCGTCACGTCGTCCACCGCCGCGCAGGCGAGCGCCACCGCGCCCACCCGCGTGCGGAGCAGGTTGCGCTCGGTGAGGATGCGCGCGAGCACGGGGAAGGCGGTGACGCTCATGGCCGCGCCCATGAACAGCGCGAAGCCGGTGAAGCCCACGCCCTGGTCCGACAGCCGCGGGTAGAGGTGGATGGCGAGGAGGGCGCCGAGGAAGAAGGGGATGGTGATGCTGGCGTGGCTGGTGACCAGCGCCGTGTAGCCGCGGCCGCGCAGAAGGCGCGGGTTCAGCTCCAGCCCCACCAGGAACATGAACACGAGCAGCCCCACCTGGCTGATCGAGTTCAGGAACCCCAGCGACTCGGCGGGAAAGAGCGCGCGCGACAGCCCCGGCGCGGCCCACCCGAGCAGCGACGGGCCGAGGAGGATCCCCGCCACCATCTCGCCCATCACCTGCGGCTGGGCGATGCGGCGGAAGAGCAGCCCCACCGCGCGCGCCGCCACGACCACGACGGCGATCTGGACGAGGAGCAGCCCGAGGTGCGGCATCAGCGGCGCCCGCCCCGCGGCGGCTCCGCGCGCACCGCCACGAACCCGCGCCCGCACCCGGCCACCCGCGGGACCTCCACCGCGAACTCCAGCCGCCGCGGCACCGCCCCGCCGCCGACGCGGGCGCGCAGGCGCACGTCGTCCGCGTCCCAGCAGGCGTCGCGGCCGGCCACGCGCGCGCCCGAGCGGGCGACGAGCGCGCCGCCGCGCAGGGCCCCGCGGTACTCGCGCCCGAACATCTCCAGCTGGACGTGCGTTCCCGACTGGGAGATGGTGAAGCGCGGCGGCTCGGCGGACGCCGTGGGGAGCTCGATCCGCCACTCGCCGGAGATGGAGGGCGGCGCCTGCAGCCCGCTACCGGCCCGCAGCACCGCGGCCAGCCCGGCGAGCGGGAGGCCGACCAACGCGGCGTAGGCGAGCAGCGGCTTCATCGCTCGGGAGACGGGGATTGTGAGGGCATGGTTCGGCTGAACGAAAAATCCGCCCCGGCAGGCGCGGGCGGATGCAGCCGCCAATCTACCGCTGGGCACGGCGGCGCGAAACATCCCCATCTCCTTGCCGTCGCGATCGAGGCGCGGCAACATCCAACGCGCTTTCCGCTCTCCATCTCCCGATCAACCGACCGGCCGGCACATGCTCCGCATCCTCACGTTCGCGCTGGCGCTTTGCCTGGCGCCGTCGCTCGCCGCCGCGCAGGCGGCGGCACCGGCGGATACGACGCATGCGGCGGCGCCGGGGCTCCCCGCGCCGAACTCGTCGCCAGCCGCGCAGGCGTCGGCCGACACCGGCGCGGTGCCCGTCCCCCGGCCGAGCGAGAAGGCGGTGCGCTACGAGCGCGGCGGCGACGTCCTGTGGTTCGTGGGGATCGCGTGGTCGCTGCTGATCCCCGCCCTCGTGCTCTTCACCGGCCTGTCGGCGCGGATCCGCGACCTGGCGCGGCGGATCGGGCGCAAGTGGTACTTCACGCTGGCGATCTACGGCGCGATCGTCACCCTGCTGTTCTGGGCGCTGGACCTGCCGCTGGCGTACTACGCGGGCTTCGTGCGCGAGCACCAGTACGGGCTCTCCAACCAGACGTTCGGCAAGTGGCTGGGCGACAGCGTGAAGGGGCTGGCGATCGGCATCGTCACCTTCGCGCTGGTGATGTGGGTGCCGTACCTGCTGCTGCGGAAGAGCCCGCGCCGGTGGTGGCTGTGGACGGCGCTGGCGGGGATTCCGCTCGTTCTCGCCACCGTGTGGCTGCAGCCGCTGGTGATCGACCCGATGTTCAACAAGTTCGGGCCGATGCGCGACAAGGCGCTGGAGCAGCGGATCCTGGCGCTGGCCGAGCGCGCGGGGATCGAGGGCGGCCGCGTGTACGAGGTGCGGAAGAGCGAGGACACGAAGGCGGTGAACGCATACGTCACCGGCTTCGGCGGCAGCAAGCGCATCGTGCTGTGGGACACCATCATCCAGAAGCTGGACGAGCGCGAGCTGCTGTTCGTGATGGGGCACGAGATGGGGCACTACGTGCTGCACCACGTGCTGATGCTGCTGGCGATGCTGATCGTGCTCCTGCTGCTGGCGCTCTGGCTCGTCCACCGCACGGCGGGATGGATCATCGCGCGCTGGCGCCACCGCATCGGCTTCGACCGGCTGGACGACATCGCGTCGTATCCGCTGCTGACGCTGGTGGTCAGCGCGGTCGTCGTCGCCATCACCCCCATCCCGCTGGCGATGAAGCGCTACGCCGAGCACGAGGCCGACCGCTTCGGGCTGGAGCTGACGCGCGACAACCACGCCATGGCCACCGCGTTCGCCAAGCTGCAGACGGAGAACCTGGCCACGCCGTACCACGGCACGCTGCACAAGCTCTTCCGCGACGACCACCCGCCCGTCGGCGAGCGGATCGAGTTCGCCAACAGCTACAAGCCGTGGGCGCAGGGCAAGCCGCTGAAGTACGGCGACCGGTTCCGATGATGGGGATCGGAGCGGGTTGGGAGATTGGGAGATTGGGAGATTGGGAGATTGGGAGATCGGGAGATCGGGAGATCGGGAGATCGGGAGATCGGGATGATTCACGATGATTGATCGTGGACAATGCGAGTGAACTCGCGGCTACGACGACACGCAGTCCGCCTTCGCGGACTTCGATCCCAGCATGGCGAAATGAGGGCGTGAATAGCCGCCGCCGGTCGAGGACCGGCGGCGGTTCGCGTCAATCCGTGGATTTCCGCTATGGCCCCCGTTCTCGATTTCGCGGCCCTCGCGCTCTATTCAGCCGCGAGCGCAGCGAGCCCAGGTCCCTCCCCCGTGCTGTTCGGGGGAGGGACAGGCGCGAAGCGCCAGGGAGAGGGCGCGACGCGGCGGCCCGCGCGATCACAGGCTGACCTGTGGGCGCCGACGCGAATCGCGAACCGCCGCCGGCGCGGGAGGCCGGCGGCGGTTCGTATCTCCATCACCCCGAAGAACCTACCAGATGTGCGGGACTAGGTTCTCGGCACGCACCATCGGATCGCCCGGCTTGCAGCCGAACGCCTGCGCGAACTGCGGCATGTTGCTGAGCGGCCCGTTCACGCGCCATTCCTCCGGCGAGTGCGGGTCCACGGTGACGCGCGTGCGCAGCGACTCCGGCCTGTTGTGCTGGCGGAAGCTCTGCGCGTAGGCGATGAAGAAGCGCTGCTCGGGGGTGAAGCCGTCGATCGGCCCCGGCCGGCCGCGCCGCTCCAGCGCCCGCTGCAGCGCGTCGTAGCCCACCAGCGCGCCGCCGTAGTCGGCGATGTTCTCGCCCAGCGTCAGGCGGCCGTTGACGTGGAAGGTGTCGACCTGAATGTAGCCGTTGTACTGCTGGACCACGAGATCGGCCTGCTGCGCGAAGTGCGCCGAGTCGGCGGGCGTCCACCAGTCGCTCAGGTTGCCGCGCGCGTCGTAGTGGCGGCCCTCGTCGTCGAAGCCGTGCGTCAGCTCGTGCCCCGCCCAGCTGGCGCCCAGCGAGCCGTAGTTGCCCCCGTCGTCCGCATTCGGATCGAACGTCTGCGGCACCAGCGCGCCGGCGGGAAACACCATCTCGTTCTTGCTGGGATCGTAGTACGCGTTCACCGTGGGGATGGTCATCCCCCACTCGGTGGTGTCCACCGCCATCCCCGGGCGCGACAGCACGCGCTCCCACTCGAAGCGGTTGGCGGCGAACGAGTTGAGCACGAACGGCTGCTCCGTCACCCGCAGCCGCGAGTAGTCGCGCCAGCGCTCGGGATAGCCCACCTTCTCGCCCATCTGCCCCAGCTTGGCCAGCGCCTGCCGCCGCGTGGCGTCGCTCATCCACTCCAGGCGCCGCAGCCGCTCGCCGAACGCGGCGCGGATGTCGTCGATCACCTGCCGCGCGCGGGCCCGCGCCTCGGGCGGGAAGGTCCGGGCCACGTACGCCTGCCCCAGCGCCTCGCCCATGTCGCCGTCCGTCGCGCGCAGGCACCGCTTCCAGCGCGGCAGCAGCTGGCGCGCGCCGGTGAAGCGGCGGCTGAACGCGAAGTTCTCCTGCACGAACGGCGTGCTGAGCCAGGGCGCCGACGCATCGAGCAGGTGGTAGCGGAGGTACGCGCGCCAGTCGGCCATCGGCACCGTGGCCAGCAGCTCGGAGACGCGGCGCATGAACGCGGGCTCGGCCACGTTCACCTGCTCGCCCGGCCGCGCCAGGCCGATGGCGGCGAAGTAGCGCGACCAGTCGATGTTGGGCGTGAGCGCCCGCAGCTGCGCGACGGACATCGGGTGGTCGGTGGCCGACGGCTCGCGCCGCGCGACGCGGGTGAGCGACGCCTTCGCCAACTCCGTCTCCAGCGCCATCACCCGCTGGGCGTCGGCGCGCGCGGAGGCCTCGTCCTGGCCGGCGAGGGTGAACATCTTCGCGACGTGGTCGACGTACGCGCGGCGCAGCGAGTCTTCCGACGCACCCTGGTTGAGGTAGTAGTCGCGGTCCGGCAGCCCCAGCCCGCCGGCGTAGAACTGCGCCAGGTAGTGCGCCGCGTCGTGCGGCGCCACGTCGGGGCGGTAGCGGAAGAGAACGTTGACCAGGTCGCCGTGCAGCCGCGCCACCTCGTCGAGCAATGCCGCGCGCGTCTGCACCGCGGCGATGCGCTGCAGCGTGGGGCGGATCGGATCGAGCCCCTGCCGCTCGGCCGCCGTGGAGTCCATGCAGCTGGCGTAGTACGTCCCCAGCTTGCGCTGCGTGCTGCCGGCGGGGAGCGACGCGCGGCGGTTGGCCGCGTCCTCCAGCACCGCGCGCACGACCAGCTCGTTGCGGTCCTGCATGTCGCGCCCCACCCCCGACGACGAGTACGCGGCGGGGATGCTGTCGTTCTTCAGCCAGGCGCCCGTGGCGAACTGGAAGAAGTTGGTGCACGCCCGCGCGGAAGTGTCGATCATGGCGGCGTCGACCACCTTGAGCGGCTTGAGCTCGGCGGCGGGGTTCTGCGCCGCTGCCGCCGCGGCGCCGAGCACGGGCGCCGCCGCGAGCGCCAGCACGAGCGCGCGGCGGCGGATGGAAGATGGGTTCGGCATCGACATCTCAGCGTCAGGGACACGCGTGTGGGATGGATGCGGCCGAACGTACCGCGCGATGCGAGGCGGGGCAACGATGTTGGGACGAAACGTTCGCAACGGGGATACGGCAGACGGTTCGGAGAAAGATTGGCTTTAGGCGCGCAGGAGGATCGCATTCATTCAGCTCGCCTCGCCTTGAACTTCGATTTATCTCCCAGGTGAAACTTGATGGAGCCTACCAGTTCATTCTCGCCCGTCAGTTGGAGCCAGCCGCTGCCATGCGCCGGATCCATTTCGTCGCTTCCTCCCCAGGTAAAAACGAACCTTTGCTTCGGCGGCCTGACCTCGATGGACCCGTCGAGAGTACCAGTAACAAGACCAAACTGAAACGAGCCGAGATTGTCTCGTCGAACTTCAATGAAGGCTTGTGTCTCCATGTTGAAGTAACTGGCGTCCCATAGTTCCATCGCGTAGATGTGCCACTTTCCGATGAACGCATGCTCGTGCCGCGGCCGCTCTGTCCGGTGTACGCTCATGCGGATCTTCTGCATCAGGATTAGCCGAAGCGCCAAGCAGCCAACCGTACCTACGGCCGATCAGTCTCGTACACCTCGCCCTCCAGATCCCCCAGCTTTTCCTGCATGGCGGCGCAGGCGTCGCGGACGCCCTGGTTGTAGACGGGCGGGCCGAGCTCGCGCACGAAGAAGTCGATCAGCCGCTGCGCGCGGAAGTCGCTGATCGGGTCGTCGAACTCGTCGTCGAAATGTTCTTTCAACGAGCGGACAAGGCTCGCCCGGCGCTCGTCGGAGAGGCGGATGCGCATCGGGGAATCGCCGCGGCGGTCAGCCATGGGCCATCTCCGGGGATTCGGCGTAACGCTCGGGGGCGTAGCGCGTTGCGAGCAATCCCGTCGCCGCGTCGGGATCGATCTCCGCGATCAGCACGCCCTCGGTGCCGTACGGGAGGTGCGCCTGGCACTCGCCGGACGGGGCGATGAGGCTGGTCGCCGACTCCTGGTACGGCAGCGCGTAGTTGACGCTGGCGAAGTAGATGGTGTTCTCGCGGCTGCGCATCATCATCGCCTTCTCGTAGTACGGCGCGTCGGCGGCGCCCCAGTGCGGGGGATGCACGCCGCCGCCGTGACTGCCCGTGTGCTGGGGATGGAAGACGATCTTCGCGCCGCGCACCGCCGCCCAGCGCACCGTCTCGGGGTAGCGCCACCCCTCGTGGCAGATGGCGATGCCGAACTTCACCCCGCCGACCTCGAACAGCCGCCGCGTGTCGCCGGGGACGTAGTACCACTCCTCGGACGGATCGACCTGGTTCTTGGTCTGATGCCCGAGCAACCGCCCCTCCGCATCGAACACGTACGCGGCGATCTGCCGGCCCGCCTCCGCGATCCGCTCCATCCCCATGATCACCGCGACCCGATGCGTCCGCGCGAGGTGCGACAGGGCATCGAGCGCGCGTTCCTGCCGCGCCTCATCCCAATCGGGCACCTCGAAATCCAGCCCGCGCAGGCCGGGGAGATAGGCCTCGGGGAAGCAAACGATCTCCGCGCCCCGCGCCGACGCTTCGGCGAGGAGCCGCTCGATCTTCTCCAACCCATCCTCGAGCGAGGTGGCGACGCGGGGTGATGCCAGACCGATGATCATCGACGGTTGGGTGATGGGAATCGGGAGCACTCCACGTCCCAAGCCTCAGCGATGCAACGCCGCCGCGCAAGCCCTCGCCCGGAAAAGCCCGGCAGCCGCGGGCGAGATCACCCACGGCTGCCGGGATCAGGGGGGTGTTGCCGATCCAAGGTCCCCGGGACACCTCCGGTGTCATCCCAAGGGAGGCGCCGCGCTGTCGTCACATCGGCGCGGATGTCGGGCGCCGACCGCAGGATCTACCCGACTCGCGGACAGATCTGCTCGTTCGAGCCGACATCCAGCCCGTCGTGCAAGATCCTTCGGGCGCGCAGGGTTTCGGGCGTACGCAATCACGGTGCTCCGCGCCCTCAGGATGACATCCGATCGGCGCGTCGAGAGGTTTGGCAACATCACGGCAGCCGCGGAATCATCCCGCAGCTGCCGTGATTGCATCTTCACTACGAATTGCGATCTCCCGACCCTTCGAGGTTGTAGATCTCGCGTCGGCCGGACTCGACGAGGTCGTGGTAGCCCTCCATGATGGCCGCGAATTCCTTCTGCTCCTCGGGGTCACCGCTGGGGCCCATCTTCATGAACTCCTCCATGCTGGCGACCTCCATCTCCGCCACCAGCGTCCAGTAGCGCTCGGCGCTGACGTCGGTCATCACCCGCATCTTCCCCCACCCCTTCCGCTCGCCGAGCTCCGCCATCCTGAGGAACTTCTCGACCAGCGGACGCACCTTGCCGGGCTTGCAGTACATCACCTCGCGGATCAGCAGCATGGGTCACCTCCCGTCGGAAGGGGAACGGAGTACCTGCCGTAGGCAACCCCATTCGAGTGACGGTGACCCGCGATGGTTACGGCGAGCGCCAATGCCACGAGATAGCAGCTTGTGCGACGCCGCGAACCGCAAGACGAACCGTGAGCAGGCATCGTCGCGGAGCGTCGCCGCTATTCTGAGCGGCGCCGCCAATGCCTCGCGACTCACGAGACGAGTCAGTGAACGGGTCAGGGGTTCACAACGGCCAATTGCTGATTGATCCCGATGGCAGCTAGGAGTACCAGATTCACGATGATCAATACTATCTTGCACAAAGTGGCGGGACTCCAACCAAAGAGAGTGGCACCCGTTTGCAGTTCATCGAGATCGAAGCTTTGGACCCACCAGAACATCGGGATAAAGGTGAAGACGATGAGAATGAGGGTTGCGGCAAGCCACCCAAAGCTTCTTGATGTGGAATAGATCGAAATGGGGGCCAGCAAAGCAGCAAACAGTGCGTTGAAGAATCCAAGCAAGCTTGCCCATCCCGCAGCAACGTTGCGGATCACATCCTTCTTGTTGGTCAGACCTTCCTCTCTGGCCACAAATGTCTGTATACGAGTCGCCAGAAAGCGTTTCGTGAATCCAGATACCAGCAGCAGGTAGATTGACAGCAGCGGAGGTAAAAATCCAAACCAGTTGACCGTAGACCAGTTCCATCTCATGCTGACCGCTCCTGCTACGCATCAACGAGAATCGAAACCACCTCTCTGCGCTGACGACCTGGCTGCGGCCAGGCGATTTTCACTTCAGCCTCGATCAGTTGCTCTCCCGGTCCTCCAATCGGATCGGGTACGAGAAGAGCGGGAGCGAATTCGCAGACTTCACGATCTTGCAAGTCTGGATGATAACCAAGCCAGCATGTCGCAGTGTCTTGGGAGCCATCCGACTGAAACTTGACCTTAGCAGGAACTTGCTGAATCAAGCCTTTGCAGTACACATTGGCGGGATACCCGCCGAGGTTCTTTATCCTGATCTTGTGGCGAACACTTGCACTGACACTGCATATGGATGCAGAACCGCTGTCACTCCACGTTTCAACATACAGGTTGGGTGCAAACATGACGCTTCGGTGACATTTGGGTGGGGCGCGAAACAGTCGTTTGAGCCAGGACATCTTCTCCTCTCCGAAGTTAGTCCAGGTGGCCACCTATGCTGCGGCGACGGCTGGAGCCTCTGAATCGGCCATTGACCCCACAAGCTGACAAATCGTTTGAGCAGAAATGGTGAAATCCACACGACTGTGTTCCTGAGCGAACGCTGTATGATGCGATGTAATCCACCGCAGCAGCTCCGCTGAACACGGGCGATGCGCCGGCAGGATAATCGCTAGTTCTCTTTCATCTGTGGGATGCAATGGATTTTGTGCGATGAACGAGTATTCCATCAACTGTGAATCATGGAAATCGTATCGAGCAAAAAGCAGCTCGCGTGAGTGCCGTAATGCTTCGCAATATGCAGCATAATCTGCCGGGTCGTCCAGACGGAACTCAATCAGTTGATCCCATCCGCACTCGACCCGGAATATCATCGAGGCGCGAGCGTATTCGAACACGCTTATCATCCGTCGACCACTTGCTAGCTGACTACCCAAGCCCGTTGAGACGGCAAGGCTCTCAATTGCCTTTTGCTCGATTGCTGCAAAGTCCACGGAGCCGTCCCAAGCGAGGGTATAGCTGGATGGCGTAACGTAAAGAAAACCAAATGCTCGGCCGCCCGCATCGAGTACGTAGCCACGGCCTTCGGGGCCGGCGTCCACCGGTTGAGGTTGGAGATTGGTG
Source organism: Longimicrobium sp. (assembly GCA_036377595.1). Lineage (NCBI taxonomy): Bacteria > Pseudomonadati > Gemmatimonadota > Longimicrobiia > Longimicrobiales > Longimicrobiaceae > Longimicrobium > Longimicrobium sp. Next base: position 28,603 of record DASUYB010000027.1, read on the forward strand.
AGCATCTGGATTTGGCAGATCGTACCTACGGTAACCCTAACGCGCTAGGTTACGTCTAATGAGGAACTTTCGCTTCGTCAAGTATTTAGACCGACGGTCGGCGAGCGGAATCATCCCGGTAAAGTTCCCGACCGCCAACTTGAAGCCGTACCGGCTGACCGAAAAAATATCGTGCCGACGAAGTCTCCACTCGGAGGCTTCCAACATCCTCCGCGCTTCTTAGCGATATCAGGACTATGACGGAACAGGCATGCGCAGGAGACGCGAATACGCACGGGGTTCCGCCGAGCCTCTCCGGACCTGCGGCGGCGAGAGATGCTGTTCACCGGAGTCCACACGGCCCATTCACTCACACCATGCGCTGCTCTCTCCCCGCCCTGCTCCTCCTCGCCCTCGCGGCCTGCGGCGGCGATGCGCGGCCGTCGCGCGACGCGGCGGCATCCAGCGATTCGGCGCGGTACGGGGGGACGCTGGTGATCGGGTACGCGAGCGACGTCGGCGACGTCAGCCCGCTGACGTGGCAGGTGCAGAACGCGCTGTACATGCAGCAGTTCGTGCTCTTCACCCCGCTCATCACCTACGACGAGAAGCTGCAGCCGATCCCCCGGCTGGCCAGGAGCTGGGAGGTGAACGCCGATACCACGCTGCTCACCTTTTACCTGCGCGACGACGTCTGGTGGCAGGACGGCGTGCGCACCAGCGCGTACGACGTGAAGTTCAGCTACGACCTGGCCCGCGATC
>DASUYB010000028.1 GCA_036377595.1 Longimicrobium sp.
CCGGGGCGGTGCCAGTTGTACAGCCAGTTCATCATCCCGAACAGCGAGAAGGTGGCCACGCGCAGGTCCACCCCGCCGTCGGGGCGCAGCTCGCGCAGGATCTCCATCGCCGTCTCGGTCAGCCGCCGCTTCTTCTCGTTCACGCGGCGGCGGAAATCTCCCGACAGCGACTCGCTCTCGTGCGACAGTACCTTCATCTCGGCCTTGGCGTCGATGAAGTAGCGCAGGTGGTTCTCCATCAGGATGCGCAGCCGCCGGTGCGGCTCGTCGATCCCCGCGAGGTTCCGCTCCAGGCTGGCCAGCAGCGTGCCGAAGGCGTGGTCCTGGATGAGGAAGAGCAGCTCCTCCTTGCTGTCGAAGTAGTAGTACAGCCCGGAGAGGGAAACGCCCGTGGCCCGCGCGATGTCGCGGATCGACGCCTGGTGGTAGCCCTTCTCGGCGAAGATCCGCGCCGCGGTGCGCAGGATGCTTTCCAGCTTCTCGTCGTACGCGCTGCGCTCGTCCGTCATGCTCGCCCTGCGGGTGGAGCGGGGAACGGTCGCGCCCCGGCTGGTTCGAACGTCCGTCAACCTATCCCGCGTGCGAATGGGCGGCAAGGACGCGGGCGCCGCGCGGGTTGACCAACCCCAAGCGCCGCAGTAGCTTGCTTCGTTCCGGCCCCGCGCCCGCGGGCGTCCTCTCCCTGGAAATCCGAATGCGCCAATCCCTCCGCCGTCCCACGACGCTGCTCTCCGCGCTCGCCCTGTGCGGCGCGCTGGCGGCGTGCGGCGACGCGCCCACGCTGCCCACCTCGTTCGCGCAGGAGGCGGGAGGGAAGACGTGGGTGGCGGTGACGCCGCCGGCGGGGATGCCCGACGCGCGCAGCTGGCTGGCCTACACCAGCCGCCCGCTGGCCGCGCAGCTGCGGGAGATGACGCAGCAGGCCGCCCGCGCCCGCCGCGCGGGGATGCTGGAGGCGGCGCTGGAGATGGAGGGGCAGGCCACGCGCCTGGCCGCCTCCTTCGTCACCACGGATCCCGCGGCGCCGAAGGTGATGGGCGCGATCGGCGCCGTGCGCGAGTGGGAGCACCGCGCCCAGGACCGCCTGCGCGCGGGCGACTACCCCGAGCTGGCGGCCGCGCTGTCCACCGTCGCCGCGCACCGCGCCGCGGCGGAGCTCGCGCTCTCGCAGGGCGACCGGAAGACGGCGGTGCTGCGCCTGGCCGACGCGGCCGACGCGGCGCGCCCCTTCGCCCCGCAGGCCGTGGCGCTGGACCTGGTCGCCCGGGCCGAGGCGCGCATCGACGGCGACCCGTCGCCCACGCCGGATCTCCGCCGCGCGCGCCTCCTCCTGCGCCTGGCGCGCGAGGCCATGGCTACGGGCGACCAGACGCGGGCGATGAAGCGCGCCTGGTACGCGCTGCAGATCGTGGACGCGCACGACGGGGGCGGCGCGCGCTGATCGCGACACTCTGCAAAGTCTTTGCAATCAGTTGTTTTCCGGCGCCGGAACCGTTAGATTCCGGCGCTGATTTCTTGCCCATAGGCTGCACCCCAGGCCGCTTCCACCCGGAGCGGCCCGCGCGCCCTCTCCCTCCGAACGGCGGGAAAGGGCCCTTTGCTGCCACGGCGGGCCATTCCGTGTCCCGCCGTACTCCCGACTGAGCGGTTTCATCCCGCGGGCCCGGCCCCGCGTTCCGGCGCCCGCGCCTTCGCCGCGCGGGTTCGATCGTTCGCTTCCAACCTCTCGGACCATGGCGTTCAGCCCCAGATCCCTCGTGTCTCCCGCGGCGTTCGGCGCCGCCGTGGCCGGCCTGCTCGCGCTGGCCGCGTGCAGCGACCGCACCTCTCCGCTCGGGCCCACCGATCCGCGGGCGCCCGGCGCGCCGGAGATGGTGGGCAGCATCCGCTGCACGGCGAGCGTGAAGGCCGGCACCGTGTCGTGCGGCCAGGCGGAGCTCCCCCCGGGCGCCCGCGGCTACATCATCGTGGGCGGCCAGCACGTGAACGTGGAGCTGACCTCGTCGAACGTCACCTACGACGCGGGGACGGGCGCGTTCGCCTTCGACGTGACGGTGATGAACAAGATCCCGCAGGCGATGGGCACCACCGACGGCGTGGCGGCCGACACCAACGGCGTACGCGTGATCTTCGCCTCGGGCCCGCAGGTCACCGCCGGCTCGGGCGACGCCTCGGTGTCGAACGCCGACGGGATGGACGCCTTCACCTCCACCAACCAGCCCTTCTTCCGCTACGCGGGCGCGGCGCTGGGCGCGGACGGGATCCTCTCCACCAACGAGACCTCGTCGGCGAAGAACTGGCAGCTGCACGTCGACGGCACGGTGGAGAGCTTCGCCTTCACCCTGTACGTGGTGACCGAGGTGCCGCGGCCCGACGGGTGGGTCGACGTGTTCCCCGGCACCGGCAACGTGCTGACCGGCGACACGGTGGCGCTGACCGACTCGGTGCGCACCGCGGTGGGCACGCTGGTCGCCGACGCCACGGTTACCTGGGCCTCGGCCGACTCCCTGATCGCGCGTGTCGACTCGGCGGGGAATGTGGTGGGCGTGGCGCCCGGGAGCACGGTGATCACCGCCACGGCGGGGAGCCGAACCGGCTCGTTCACGGTGGGCGTGTGCCCCAAGCTGGCCGTCGGCCAGGCGTACACGACCAGCATGCCGGCCGCGGCCAGCCTGTGCCTGGGCGGCGGCGCGTCGGGCGCCGAGTACGTGTACATGCCCATGAACCTGGCGCAGAGCACGGCGCTGTCGGCGTTCAGCCTGTCCGCCGTGGGCGTCGACACCACGCTCAAGCCGCAGTCTCCCAGCCCCACGCGCCTCCCCGGCGGGCTGTCGCCGCTGCGCATCCCGGGCGAGGGGCTGGAGATCGCCAGCGACCTCCCCTACGTGGAGCGCGACCTGCCGCGGCTGAACGGGATGCTGGGCAACCCGGCGGCGCGCATCCGCCGCGGCCGCGCCGGCGGGATCCGCGCGATCATCACCCAGGGGGTGGTGCCCTCGGTGGGCGACTCGATGGACCTCAACACCAACTCGGCGTGCTCGGCCAACCCCAGCGTGCGCCGCGGCGTGGTGCGCTCGGTCGGCCAGCACCTCGTCATCGTGGCCGACACGGCCAACCCGCCGGGCGGCTTCACCACCGCGCAGTACGACTCCATCGCGACCGAGTTCGACTCCATCGCCTGGCCGGTCGACAGCGCCAACTTCGGCGCGCCCACCGACGTGGACGGCAACGGCCACGTGGTGGCGTTCTTCACCCGCGCGGTCAACGAGCTGTCGCCGCAGAACTCGTCGTCGGTGGTGCTGGGCTTCTTCGCCAGCAAGGACATCTTCTCCAACGACCCGGCGGACGGCTGCACCAACAGCAACATGGGCGAGATGTTCTACATGCTCGTTCCCGACACCGGCGGCGTGGTGAACAACAACAAGCGCGCGGTGTCGTTCGTGCGGGGGAACACCACCGGCACGCTGGGGCACGAGTTCCAGCACATGATCAACGCCTTCCGGCGCGGCTACGTCACCGGCGCCAGCTCGTTCGAGCAGGGCTTCCTGAACGAGGGGCTCAGCCACATCGCCGAGGAGCTGATGTTCTACCGCACCTCGGGGATGACGCCGAAGAGCAACGTGGGCCCGGGGACCAACGCCGTGAGCGGCGTGCAGCTCAACTCGAAGCGGGTGAACGCGTACAACGCCTACGCGTCGCAGAACATCGGCCGGTTCCGCAGCTGGCTGCAGCGCCCCGACACCACGGGCGCGTTCAAGCAGAACCAGAACTCGCTGGCGGTGCGCGGCGCCATCTGGGCGTTCCTGCGCTACGCGGCCGACCGGCAGGGCGGCAGCGAGCAGGACTTCTGGTTCCACCTGGTGAACGACAACCTGCAGGGCACGGCCAACATCCAGCACGTGATCGGCAACAACGACCCGACCACCTGGCAGCGCGACTTCATCACCGCGCTGTACGCCGACGACAACGCGTTCGGCGTGAACGCCGAGTACGTCACGCAGAGCTGGAACTTCCGCGCGCTGTACACGCTGCTGAACGGGAGCTACTCGCTGCTGCAGCGGCCGCTGTTCAACAACACGCCGCTCACGCTGACCTACAGCGGCGGCGGCAGCACGGCCTACACGCGCTTCCGCGTGAACGCCGCCGCCTTCGGACGGGTGACCACGGGCTCCTCGCCGCTGACGCCGTACGCGCTGGTGGTGATGCGCACGCGGTAGGCGGCCGCCGGCCGAATGCGGGAAACGGAGAGGCAGGGGGGCGGACGCTCCCCTGCCTCTCCGTTTTCCCCGGGGCCGATTGCCCTTCGTTCGACGCGGGACGGCAAACGGTTGAGGGGAAGCGGCTTCGGCGTTAGCTTTCAGCCGCCGCCCGGATGGCGAAATCGGTAGACGCAGCAGACTCAAAATCTGCCGTCCGCAAGGGCATGTCGGTTCGAGTCCGACTCCGGGCACTGCATGGCGGGCCGTATCTCCTTGATGGAAATGCGGCCCGTTGCGCGTCCGTCTCCGAACGGCGCGAACGATCCCGTTGACACCGGTCCGCCGCGGCGCAAATCTATTCCCTGCTGTTCTCTCCGCCTGTTTCGATGTGATTTCCGGGGTGCTCCTCCGTCCCCCGCGAAGCCCTCCTCGCACAATGGTTCCTTCCATGCGATGCTCGAGCTTCATCGCCGCCCGCCTGGCGCTTGCCGGGCTTTCCGCGCTGGCGCTGGCCGCGTGCAGCGACCGCGGCCCCGTGGCGCCGGCCACGCCCCCCGGCGAGCCCGCCCAGCCGCTGGTCCTGGGGAGCGTCGAGTGCACCGCCAGCACCACGGCGCGCACCCTTTCCTGCGGGGCCGGGCAGCTTCCCGGCGGCGCGCGCGGCTACATCATCGTGGGCGGGCAGGGCACCTACGTGCAACTGACCTCGTCGAACGTCTCGTACAACAGCGGGACGCACGTCTTCGCCTTCGACGTCACGGTGCAGAACCTCATCCCCCAGCCCATGGGAACGACGAACGGCACCACGCCCGACGGCAGCGGGGTGCGCGTGGTCTTCGCCACGGGGCCGAACGTGACCGGCGGCTTGGGGAGCGCCACGGTGGCGGGGGCCGACGGGACGGGGACGTTCACCGCCTCGAACCAGCCGTTCTACACGTACTCGGGCGGGCAGCTCGGCGGGGACGGGATCCTCTCGCAGAACGAGACCTCGTCGGCGCGCAACTGGACGCTGAACGTGGATCCCACGGTCACCTCCTTCGTCTTCACCCTCTACGTCGTGGCCGAGGTGCCGCACCCCAACGGCTACATCGACGTGACCCCCGCGGCCGACTCGCTGGCGGCGGGTTCGTCGCAGGCGCTGACCGCCACGGTGCGCAGCGCGGTGGGCAACAACGTCGGCGGGTCGGTGACGTGGGGGACGAGCGACAACGGCGTGGCGACAGTGGACGCGTCGGGGAACGTCACCGGCGTGGCCCCGGGGACGGCGACCATCACCGCCACCAGCGGCGCGCGGACGGGGACGGCGACGATCGCCGTCTGCCCCAACCTGGCGCTGGGCGGCGTGTTCGTGGCCGACATGCCCGCGGGCTCCAGCCTCTGCCTCTCGGGCGGCGGGTCGGGCGCGGAGTACACGGCGGTGCCGGTGAACGTGAACGACGCCGCCTCCGTGTCGCTGAGCGTGACCGGAAGCGGGATCGTGGCGGTGTCGGGCGCGCCGACGCCGGACCGGCTCCCGTCCTCGGCTCGCTTCACCGTCGCGGCGAGGGCGGCGCAGGAGGACTTCGGGACGCGGCTGCGGGTGCGCGACCGGGCCCAGCTCACGCGGATGATCCCCGACGCGCGGCAGCGGTGGATCAGCCGCGGCGCGGCGGGGATGCGCGGGGGCGCTGCGGCGGGGGTGCGCGGCGCCATCACCCCCGGCGTGCCGTCGGTGGGCGCACTGATGAACCTGAACGTGGAGACGGACAACGCCTGCTCCACCCTCGACACGCGCGTGGGGCGGGTGGAGGCGGTGGGAACGCGGATCATCGTGATCGCTGACATCATGAACCCGGAGGGCGGGCTGAGCGCGGCCGACTACCAGGCCATCGCCGACAGCTTCGACCTGTTCGTGCACCCGGTGGCCACCGGCAACTTCGGCACACCCAGCGACATCGACAGCAACGGTGGCCGGGTGATCGCCTTCTACACGCGCGCGGTGAACGAGCTGACGCCGGCCGCCTCGTCGGCGTACATCGGCGGCTTCTTCTTCCAGCGCGACCTGCTTCCCGCGGCGAGCTGCGCCACCTCGAACGTGGGCGAGATGTTCTACATGCTGGCGGCCGACACGGGGGGCGCGGTGAACGGCAACAAGCGCAGCGTCTCCTTCATCAAGTCGGTGACGGTGGGGACGCTGGCGCACGAGTTCCAGCACATGATCAACGCCGCGCGCCGGATGTACGTGAACTCGGCGCCGGGGTTCGAGGAGGTGTGGCTGGACGAGGGGCTGTCGCACATCGCCGAGGAGCTGATCTTCTACAACCGCTCGGGGCTCTCGCCCGGCGGCAACGTGAACGCGGCGAGCCTGGCGGTGCCCGCGACGCAGGACGCCTTCTTCACCTACGCCGAGTCGAACTTCGGGCGGCTGCGGCAGTGGCTGCTGTCGCCGCACACCAACGGCGGCTTCCAGCTGGACGACGACCTGGCCACGCGCGGCGCGGCGTGGGCGTTCCTGCGCTACGCGGCCGACCGCAAGGGCGGCACGCAGTCGACCACCTGGAACGCGCTGGTCAACAGCACCACGGAGGGGATGACCAACGTGCAGGCCGTGCTGGGCACCGACCCGCTCCCCTGGTACCGCGACTTCGTGGGCGCCATGTACGCCGACGACGCGGGGATCGGGGCCTCGGCCACCTACTCGCAGCCGAGCTGGAACTTCCGCAACCTCTACGCGAACCTGGACTACACCCCCGGCCCGGTGTGCTCGTGCGCGTACGAGCTGGCGGTGCGCAACCCGTCGAACGGCGTGGCCGACGCGTTCTCGCTCACCGACAGCGGCGCCGCGGCGTACCTGCGCGTGGGCGTGGCGTCGAGCGCGTTCGCGGGATTGAAAACGCTGTCCGGCGGCCTGGCGCCCGCGTCGACGGTGCGGATGCTGGTGATCCGGCGGAAGTAGCGTCGCGATCCGCTCGAACGACCGGCGGCCCGCCCGGGAGCTCTCCCGGGCGGGCCGTTCGCATCTCCGGAATTCCGTTCGGAGATCAGCCGGTGCAGCAGATGAAGTGGATGTCGCTGCCGCAGGTGTAGAAGCAGGTGTGCGCGGGCTGCTGCGTGCGGGCCGCGTTGGCGCGCACGGTACCGCGCGCGCCCTCGCCGCCCTCGCCGGCGGGGAACGACTCCACCGCTAGCGCGTCCAGGTCCAGCCGGATCTTCTCCATCCGTCCCTCCGTCCTTCGCGGGTTGATGGGAAGCTGCGCGGTGGGCTCGCAGCGCGTGCGCCATGGAGTCTAGGGAGACGGGCGGCGGCGCGCCCACGCCTTTCCCGCCGGGCGCCCCGCGCGTGGAGACGGCACGGAGATTGATCGCACCGGCGTCGGCGCGCGGCGTTCGGCCGGGCGAAACGGGAGAGGAGCGAAAAGCCAGATGCTGAGCGAACAGGATCGCGGGAAGATCGAGCGGGCGCTGCTGCGCGAGCGCGAGCGGGTGCTGGAGAACATCGGCCACTTCGACGAGCGGATGAACGACCTGCGCGAGCGCGCGGGCGAGCTGAGCCTGTACCGCTTCCACCCGGCCGACATCGGCAGCGAGAGCCACGAGCAGGAGCAGGACTTCCTGCTGACCAGCGTGGAGGGGCGGAGGCTGTACCAGGTGGACGAGGCGCTGTCGCGGCTCTACAAGACGCCGGAGGAGTTCGGGAAGTGCGAGGTGTGCGGCCGCGACATCGAACTGGAGCGGCTGGAGGTGATCCCCGAGACGCGGCTGTGCGCCGAGCACGCGCTGCAGGCCGACCGCGACACCGCCTCCGCCGCCGACCCGCGCGAGGCCGCCCGCACCGGCGACGACGCGGCGATCTGAACCGGGGCCGTCATCCTTAAAGAAAGTCTCACGCAGAGTCAGCAGAGTCAGCAGAGAACTGCAGTTCCCTCTGCTGACTCTGCTGACTCTGCGTGAGACATTTCTGTTTGGATGATCAGAGCTACACGACGTCGCGGAGGATCTCCTGGAGGGCTTCGCGGGCGCGCATCACGCGCATCTTCAGCGCGCTGATGCCGGTTTCGAGGCGCTCCGCCATCTCCTCGTAGCTCAGCCCGTCCACGTGCTTCAGCAGGAAGGCCTCGCGCTGCGCGGCGGGGAGGCGCATCAGCGCGGCGTCGACCACGCGGCCCAGCTCGGTGCGCTCCAGCGTGCGGCCGGGATCGTCGCCCTCGCCGGCGGCGTGCGCGTCGTCTTGCAGCGGCGCGGTGTGCTGGCGGCGGTTCTTCAGCCAGTCCTTGCAGCGGTTGCGCAGTATGCGGAAGAGCCACGCCGCGAACCGGTCGGGGTCGCAGGTGTCCAGCCGCGTGAACGCCTTCACGAAGGTGTCCTGCACCAGGTCGGCGGCGGCGTCGCGGTCGCCCACCATGGCCGCGGCGTGGCGGTACATGGTGTCCTGGTAGCGTCCCACCAGGCACGCGTATACCTCGCGCTCGCCCGCCAGGATGCGCCCGATCAGCTCGCCGTCCGGCTGCTGCGGCTCCACGTCTTCCGTCTCGGCCTCCATCCATGGAAAAGGGGCGCCCGCCGCGCCCCGGCGGCCCCGCGCCCGCACGCCGCAAGTGGCGGCCCCCGTGCCGCTTCCGCCACCCCGTGGGGCCGCTTGCCACACCGGGTCCCCCGCGCTATGTTGGCGCGCCCCGGCTGGCCCGGATGCTGCACGCCGCCCCCGACCCGTCCGGCCGGGGCGCACGCCGGGGCGAACGGCACGCGTTTCCGAAATCTTAGCTGCGCACGGGCGTCAGGGGAAAGACAGACATGGCTGGCAAGGGGCTGGAAGGGGTGGTCGTCGGTCAGTCCAGGCTGAGCGACATCAACGGCGAGGTCGGCGAGCTGATCTACGCGGGGTACGACATCGACGACCTCGCGCGCAACACCACCTTCGAGGAGGTCTGCTACCTCCTGTGGAACGGCGAGCTCCCCAACCGGGAGCAGCTGGACGGGCTCAAGCGCGTGCTGGCCGCCAACGCGCGCCTGAGCGACGAGATGCTGGCCATGGTCCGCGCCTTCCCGAAGGACGCGGACCCCATGGCCGCGCTCCGCACCGCCGTCTCGGCGCTGGGGATGTACGACCCGAACGCCGACGACATCTCCGCCGCGGAGCTGCGCCGCAAGGCCGTCTTCCTCACCGCGCAGACGCCCACGCTGGTGGCCGCGTACGCCCGCGCGCGCAGCGGGAAGGACCCGCTGCAGCCCAAGGAGGGGATGAGCGTCGCGGCCAACTTCCTGTACATGCTGAACGGCGAGGACGCCAACGAGACCCGCTGCCGCACCATGGACGCGGCGCTGGTGCTGCACGCCGAGCACGCGATGAACGCCTCGACCTTCGCGGCGCGCGTGACGGCCGGCACGCTCTCCGACATGTACTCGTGCATCACCTCGGCGATCGGCACGCTGAAGGGCCCCAGCCACGGCGGCGCCAACGTGGAGGTGATGAACATGCTCCGCGAGATCGACGAGAGCGGCGAGGATCCCGCGGCGTGGGTGCACGGCGCGCTGGAGGGCGGGAAGAAGGTGATGGGCTTCGGGCACCGCGTCTACAAGGCCACCGACCCGCGCGCCACCGTGCTGCGCGAGCTGGCCGACCGCATCATGGGCGAGGCGGGCGAGACGAAGTGGCTGGACCTGTCGGACAAGATCCGCGCGGCCATGGCGCAGGAGATGGAGAGCCGCGGCAAGCGCATCTATCCCAACGTCGACTTCTTCTCGGCCTCGGTCTACACCACGCTGGGGATCCCGATGGACCTGTTCACCGCGGTGTTCGCCATCGCGCGCACGCCGGGGTGGACGGCGCACCTGCTGGAGCAGTACGCCGACAACCGGCTGATCCGCCCGAGCTCGGAGTACGTGGGCCCGCGCGGGAAGACCGTCGTGCCCATCGACCAGCGGTAGGCTCGCGCGGCGAGGCCGGCGGCGCACGCGGGGCGCGGCGGGGTGCCCGCCGCGCCCCGTTGCTTGGTGCGAAAGTGCGAGAGTGCGAAGGTGCGAGAGGTGGTCCGGCGACTCGCCACTTTCTCACGCTCTCCTCACCACTTTCGCACTCTCGCACTTTCGCACTTTCGCACATCTTTACCGAACCAATCACTCGAACCGAGCCTGACGAATATGAGCGACTGGAGCCCCACCGCCCCCGCGGGCGGCGAGCGCGTGGAGATCCGCGACGGGAAGCTGCACGTTCCCGATCACCCCGTCCTCCCCTTCATCGAGGGCGACGGCACCGGGCCCGACATCTGGAACGCCTCGCAGCCCGTGTTCGACGCGGCGGTCGAGAAGGCGTACGGCGGGAAGCGGAAGATCCACTGGATGGAGGTGCTGGCCGGCGAGAAGAGCTTCCAGCAGACCGGGAGCTGGCTTCCCGACGCCACCCTCGACGCTTTCCGCGAGTACCTGGTGGGGATCAAGGGGCCGCTGACCACCCCCGTGGGCGGCGGCATCCGCTCGCTGAACGTCGCCCTGCGCCAGATCCTGGACCTCTACGCCTGCGTTCGCCCGGTGCGCTGGTTCGAGGGCGTCCCCAGCCCGGTGAAGAAGCCCGGCGACGTCGACATGGTCATATTCCGCGAGAACACGGAAGACATCTACGCGGGGATCGAGTTCGAGGAGGGGACCGACGATGCGCGGAAGTTCTCCGAGGCGCTGCAGCAGAGCTTCCCCGACCGCTTCCGGAAGGTGCGCTTCCCCGAGACCTCGGGCTTCGGCATCAAGCCCGTGTCGCGCGAGGGGACGGAGCGCCTGGTGCGCGCGGCGCTCGACTACGCGCTGGCGCACGGCCGCCGCTCGGTGACGCTGGTGCACAAGGGGAACATCATGAAGTTCACCGAGGGCGCCTTCAAGAACTGGGGATACGAGCTGGCCCGCCGCGACTACGGCGCGGGCGACTACGAGGGCGGGCCCTGGCAGGTGATCGACCGCGGCGGGAAGCAGGTGATCGTGAACGACGTGATCGCCGACGCCTTCCTGCAGCAGATCCTCACGCGCCCGAAGGAGTACGACGTGATCGCCACGCTCAACCTGAACGGCGACTACATCTCCGACGCGCTGGCGGCGCAGGTGGGCGGGATCGGCATCGCGCCGGGGGCCAACATCAACTACGTCACCGGCCACGCCATCTTCGAGGCCACGCACGGCACCGCCCCCAAGTACGCGGGGAAGGACATGGTCAACCCCGGCTCGGTCATCCTCAGCGGCGAGATGATGCTGCGCTACATGGGGTGGACCGAGGCCGCGGACCTGATCATCAAGGGCCTCGAGGGCGCCATCGGCGCCAAGACGGTGACCTACGACTTCGAGCGGCTGATGGAGGGCGCCACCAAGGTCTCGTGCTCGGAGTTCGGCCGCCGCATCGTGCAGCACATGCAGTAGAAGTGCGGAAGTGCTCGTAGAAGTGCGGAAGTGCGTGAGTGCGGGAGTGCGTGGTGAAGGCGCGGGAGCCTGGTATTCGCGCATCCCCAAACGCACTCATGCACTTCCGCACTCACGCACTTCCACACTGACGAACAGATGACGAATTTCGAACCGGACGATCCCCGATGAACGTTTCCGTCCTCCGCAGCGAGCTGGCCTCGCTGGAGACGCCGCTCCTGGCCGTTCCCGTGTTCGAGGGGAACGGCGCCGACCCGGCCGTGGCCGCGCTCGACGTGGCGCTGGGCGGGCTGATCACCGCCGTGCGCGACCGTGGCGACCTGCGCGGCAAGGAGGGCGACGTCCTCCTCCTGCACCGCTCCGGCGGTGGCGTGGCCGCGCAGCGCGTCCTCCTGGTCGGCGTGGGCAAGCCCGACGCGCTGACCCCCGAGCGGCTGCGCAAGGCCGGCGGCGCCGCGGCCAAGCAGGCGGCCAAGGCCCGCTCCGCCGCCCTCACCTTCGCGCTTCCCGCCTCCTCGCTCTCCGCGGCCGAGGCGGCGCGCGCGGTCACCGAGGGCGTCGTCCTCGGCGCCTACGCCTTCACCGAGCTCAAGTCCAACGGCGAAACGCCGCCCGTCGAGCTGGCCGACCTGAAGCTCGTCGTGGCCTCCGAGGGCGACGAGTCCGCGGCCGGCGAGGCGGCGCGCGTGGCGGAGATCGTGGCCCGCGCAGAGAACATGGCGCGCACGCTGGGGAATCTCCCCGGCAACGTCGCCACCCCCTCGAAGCTGGCGGAGGTGGGGCGCGAGGTGGCCGGGAAGTTCGGGATGAAGGTCACCGTCCTGGGGCCGAAGGAGATGGAGGACGAGGGGATGGGCGCGCTCCTGGCCGTCGCCCGCGGGTCCGACGAGGAGCCGCGCTTCATCGTCCTCGAGCACCGCGGCGGACCGGAGGATCAGAAGCCGCTGGTCCTCGTCGGCAAGGGGCTGACCTTCGACGCCGGCGGCATCTCCATCAAGCCCGCGCAGGGGATGGAGGAGATGAAGTTCGACATGTGCGGCGGCGCCGCCGTCCTCGCCGCCATGCAGGCCATCGGCGAGCTGGGGGTGAAGGCGAACGTGGTCGGCATCGTCCCCAGCAGCGAGAACCTGCTGGGCGGCCGGGCGATGAAGCCGGGCGACATCTTCCGCGCCGCGTCGGGGAAGACCATCGAGGTGGTGAACACCGACGCGGAGGGGCGCCTGATCCTGGCCGACGCGCTGCACTACGCCAGGCGCTTCGAGCCCGCGGCCATGCTCGACGCGGCCACGCTCACCGGCGCTTGCGTGATCGCCCTGGGCCACCAGGCCACGGGGATCATGGGGAACGACGAGGCGCTGCTCGACGAGGTGAAGCGGGCGGGCGACCGCACCGGCGAGCGCTGCTGGCCGCTGCCGATGTTCGACGAGTACCGCGAGCAGATCAAGAGCGACTACGCCGACATCAAGAACAGCGGCGGGCGCCCGGCCGGCACCATCACCGCCGCGTGGTTCCTGCGCGAGTTCGTGGGCGACGTGCCGTGGGTGCATCTCGACGTGGCGGGGACGGCGTACGGGGACGGGAAGCTGGCCTACCTGAGCAAGGGCTCCACCGGCGCCCCCACGCGGCTGTTCGTGGACTGGGTCCTGTCGCGCGCCGGATGAGCCGCGTCCTCCGCCTCGCCTTCCTCTCCGCCGCGCTGGCCCTGGGGCTCGGCGCGGCGCCCGCGCGCGTCCACGCCCAGCGCGACACCATCCCCACGCGCCCGCCCGCCCCGCGCGACACCGTTCCGCGGCCGCCGCGCGACACGGTCCCCCACGCGCGCCGCGACAGCGCGCAGGTCGGCATCCCCCCCGAGGCGGTGCGCGGGGACACGATCCCCGGCGCGAAGCAGGACACGGCGCCGCCGGACTCGACCGTCGCCGCGCCCAGCTTCCCGCTGCATCCCCTCCCGCCGTCGAACGGCTTCTCCGACGGCGCGTACTTCCTCGGCCCCGAGCAGTTGCAGTACTTCCACGGGCTGTCGCTGGCCGAGCTGCTCGACCGCATCCCCGGGCTGGTCCTGACCCGCACGGGCGCGTTCGGGCGGCCGCTGGGCGTCTCGCCGTTCGCCTCGGGCGGGGGGCGGTTCCGCATCTTCCTGGACGGCTACGAGCTGCGTCCCCTGAACGCGGCCACGCCCGACCTGCAGCGCGTTCCCCTGGCCAACGTGCAGTCCATCCGCATCCAGCGGGGGCTGGACGAGATCCGGGTGGACCTCACCTCCCTGAAGCTGGCCGACGCCCGCCCCTTCGCGCAGATCGAGGGGATGGACGGCGACCTGGGAACGCGCGCGCTGCGCGGGATCTTCACCCGCCCCATCGGCAAGCGGATGGTGGGCGAGGTGGACCTGGACCTGGACCAGACAGACGGCTCGGCGCGCCGGCAGGACTTCAGCGTCACGCACACCATCACCCGCCTGAACTACAACTTCAATCCCGACTGGGGGCTGCAGGCCGAGGTGCGCACGGCCAAGCTGAACAGCGAGAGCCAGCTGACCAGCGCCATCGAGCTGGAGAGCCTGGACCGCAGCGAGGCCATCCTGCGCGCGCGCGGCCGCATCGCCGGGGCGTACCTGGAGGCGCTCGCCGGGCGCAGCCTGCAGCGCCCGGCCGGCGCCGACACCCTCACCGTGCGCGCGCGCAGCCTGCAGGCCGGCTTCCGCGCCACGGTGCCGCTGGGCTTCGGCACCCTGGCCGCCGGCGCGCGCCTCCACCGCGGCGACGACGACGGGTGGGCGCCGGACCAGACCGAGGCGTGGGGCCGGCTGGACTTCGGTCCCGCGCCCTGGCTGGCCGCGAGCGCGGAGGTGCGGCAGCTCACCATCGGCGGCGTCAGCGGACTCGAAGCGAGCGGGAGCCTGCGCGCGGGGCCGTGGGGCGGCTTCTCGCTCTTCGGCCAGCTGGCCACGGGGAACCGCGGCGTGCGCTACCTCGCCGGCGACTCGGTGGTCCTGAAGACGATCGGGGGGATCGGGGGGACGGGGCTGCCCACGCTCGACACCGTGCGTGTGCAGGTGATCAAGACGCTGGACACCTCGGTGGACGGCTTCCGCGCGGGGGCGGAGTTCAACCGCGGGCTTTTCCACCTGGGCGCGGCGATGGTGCGCCACGACCTGGACCAGGCGGTGCCGTACGGCTTCGCGTTCGACCGCGAGGTGCCGCCGGAGCCGGGGCTGGCCGCCACGGGGGTCGAGGCGTACGCGTCGGTCCCGCTCTACTTCCGCCAGCTGACGCTCTCCGGCTGGTACCAGCGCTGGCTCGACGCGCCGGACCGGCGCTACCTGCCGACGCAGCTGGGACGCGCGTCGATCCAGTTCAACGGCGTCTACAAGCAGGGGAACCTGGAGCCGACCATCCGCTTCGAGGTGATCGGGCGCGACCAGTCGCTGGCGTGGGACCCCGCGCAGCTGCGGGACGTGGTGATGCCGCGCTACTCCATCTACAACCTGTACATGCAGATCCGGATCATCGACATCCGCATCTTCTGGCGCTACGAAAACGCGTTCTACCGCCGCGGCACGCTCGACATCCCGGTGTCGCGCATCCCCGCGGGGCGATCGCTGTACGGGGTGCGGTGGTTCTTCCGGAACTGAAGCGCTGAGTGCTGAGTGCTGAGTGCCCAGTGCCCAGTGCCCAGTGCCCAGTGCCCAGTGCCCAGTGCCCAGTGCCCAGTGCCCAGTGCCCAGTGCCCAGTGCCCAGTGCCCAGTGCCCAGTGCCCAGTGCCCAGTGCCCAGTGC
>DASUYB010000029.1 GCA_036377595.1 Longimicrobium sp.
TCGCTGGCCGAGCTCGAAGCGACGCTGAGCAAGCGTTGCTGCGAGCTCGGCGAGCAGACCGAAATCATCCGAAGTACCACCTGCTTCCGGTGGTGGCCCACGGACGCAAATGCGTCAACTGTATAGCCGGATTTGGTATAAGACCTTTCTCCTTCTGATCGAGGACGGCACCTCGCGCGGGTTGACGCCGGGGCGCTGCCGCCGCGACATTCTCTGCATCTTCGTTCACACCCCCCCGCGTTGCTTTCCGCTCTCCTCCCGCTCCACATGTCCTGGGTGTATCTCTTCCTCCTGCTGTGGCTGCAGGCGATACGGCTGTGGCCGGTCATCGGTGCGGCGATACTCGGGTTTCTGATGGCGCCGCTCTTCAAGCTGCGTCGCCTCCCGACCGCATGCGCGGCGGCGCTCGCGGTGGCCGTCCTGTGGGACCTGTTCTTCGTGACCATCGGCGCGTCGCCGTGGCGCTGGGTGATGCTGCTGCCGCTCGCCGCCGTCTTCCTGGCGCCGTGGGTCGTCACGCCGCTGAAGATGTGGCGGACGCGCACGCCCAACCCGGCCGACTACCCCACCGAGCCGTACGAGCTGAAGCGGCATCCGCTCTCGCCCGTGGCGGCTGAGTGGGCCTCGCGGGCGTGCCGCAAGCTGATGGCCGACGGCTTCGTCCCCGTGGACGACGTCGGGCGGTGGCTGACGGGCGGCAAGGCGATCCGCATGGTGATGCTGGACCACGCCGGCGAGGGTGTGCGCGCGATGGTGCTGGCCGGCGCGGGAGCGCAGCCCGCCGTGGCGACCGACGGCGCGCTGACGTTCTACACGGTGTTGGAGGACGGACGCCAGATCGGGGTCTCGAACTTTTCCGGCCCGCGGACGCACGCCACCCGCCCACCCCACGCCAGCGCGCGCTTCCCGGAGATCCGCGACGCCGACGTGCTGCTGACGGCCTTTCGCGCCTTTGTCGCCTCCGTGGCGGGAGATGCCCCGCGCACGCTGCCGCCCGGCGCCACGGCGGCGGAGTTCATGGCCGCCAACGCGGGCGACCATGAGGAGGAGATGACGGCACTTGGATGGTACCGCCGCGCGGGCGAGGGCTGCCGCTGGACGCTCCGCGGCGCGGTGCTCGCGAACTGGTACCGCCTTTTCCCCCTGCGCCACCTGGGCGTGCGTGCGGCGCTTCGCGAGCAGGACCGGGTGCTGAAGGAACTGGGGATCCGGGTGAAGCTATGGCCCTCCGTCACGCGCAAGCCGAAATGGTGGCTCACCGCGGGCGGGGTGAACGCCGCGACGGTGGCGGCGCTGCTGATGTTCGGCATCGTCTGGCCGTGGATGGCGGATCGCGGCGGGATCGTGGGGATGGCGCCGCTGCTGGGGCGCCCGGACCGCGTCGTCCCCGAGCCGCTGCCGGCGGGGTTCGCGGTGCCGCGCGACTACGACGGTGCGGTGGCGGCGCTGTCGCGGCTGGCGGGCGCGCCGGCGCGGCCGCTCGAGGCGAACGATGGCTACGCCGGCGGCGACCAGGTGGGGATGCAGGTGCCCGTCGCGAAGAATCGGGTCGACGGGCTGCTGGCCACCGCGCAGCCGGCGTTCGCCGCGCGCGGGTTCGTGCTGCTGCACACGCAGGACTTCAGCCAGCTGCCGGCCGACCCGGATGCGCTCGCGCTCTTTCCGCTGGGCGATGCGTACGACGTGCTGCGCAAGCTGAACACCAACGGCGGGAACTACGGCATCGATCCCGACCGGGTGGTCGCGTGGCTGCACGAGGTCGACCGCGAGCACCCGCTGACGGTGAACCAGGCGGGGTTCGACTTCGTGGGCGCGCGCTTCCGCGACCCCGTATCGCCCGCCGAGGCGCGGGCACTCGCGGCGCGCGTCACGCGCTTCTGCCCCGACGTGGTGACGCAGGGCACCGGCAGCGTCCGCGCCCTGGCGGCGGAGATCCGCAAGACGCAGTCGCTGTACTGCTGGTGGGATTAGGGGCGCCCTCTCCGGCTCGCCCAGGCTCGCCACCTCTCCCGTACCGGGAGAGGTAGGGGTGAGGATGCCCGCGCGGGTGGCGAATATTCGCGCGGCCGCAGGCTGGCCCCCTCCCCCGGCCCCTCCCCCGCTGCGCAGGGGAGGGGAGAACTCAGCGTGGCGACGAGACTCTGCGTGAGGGATGCGCGCCCGGAGGGCCGGGACGCCGCCGCGCGTGCACCGTAGCCGGCCGTTCGCGGGAATGCCGGGCGCGGCGGTGGCCCGGCGCCGTTGGCCACAGCGGTATCGTGGCCTACGGCGCGCGCAGCCCGTTTGGGCGTCTCAGCGCCCAACACGCCCAAACCCCGCAGTTCCAAAAAGCTTCGGGGCCGCACCTCCGACTGGAGATGCGGCCCCGTCTTCATTGCATCGCCTCGACGATCGGCTACGTGGCGCTGTCGAAGTTCACGGTGGGGGCCTGCTCGGAGCCGGCGGGCGCCTGGTACGGCTCCTTGCGCTGCGCGCCCGTGACCTTGGCCGTGACCGCCTGAGGGAACTGGCGGATGTAGGTGTTGTAGTTGCGCACCGCCTCGTTGTAGTCGCGCCGTGCCACGGCGATGCGGTTCTCGCTCTCGGCCAGCTGGTCCTGCAGCGCCTGGAAGTTCTGCGTGGCGCGCAGGTTGGGATACGCCTCCACCGCGATGTTCAGGTAGGTGCCGATGGCCCGCGTCTGCGCGGCCTCGGCCTGCTGCAGCTGGTTCACGTTCTTGCTTTCCACCGCCGTGCGCGTCTGCGCCTGCGCCTGGTTCAGCTGCTGCTCGGCGGCCTGCAGCTGCCCCGCGCGCGCCCGCGCCACGTCGGTGTAGGTGCCGCGCTCGAAGCTGGCGGCGCCCTTCACGGTGGCCACCATGTTGGGGATGAGCTGGTTCCTGGCCGTCAGCTCCACCCCGATGTTGGACTTGGACTGCTCGGCCGTCTCGTCGAGCTGCTGGATGCGGTTGTAGCCGCACCCCGCCAGCGTGAGCGACATCGCCACCGCCACCGCCATCCGTCTCTGCCGCATCGTCTCCTCCGGGAGTGGGAAAGCCCAGGCCTGACGGTTGGGGTCAGGCCGGCGCCTCGAACCGGTCCACGTACTCCACCACCCGCGCCACCGCGTCCAGATACCCCGTGACCACGGGCGAATCCGGCCGCACGTCGAGCTTCGTCTGTCCGGCGCGCGCGCGCAGGATCTCCAGCAGCGGCCCGGGGTCGAACCCCACGCGCGACGCGGTGGCCGCCACCACCGCCTGCGGGTCACGCGCAACCTCCACGCCCGACAGCCGCAGCACGGTGCGGAACATCACCAGGAAGGTGGAGAGCGACTTGAGCAGCACGGGCTCGAACTTCAGCGCCTCGCCCGCCTGCGTCAGGTAGCGCGTGCGCAGGCGGATCTGCGCGCCCTTCAGCTCGCGCTCCAGCTGCATCCGCAGGTCGGCCGGCCGGATCTCGACCCCCGCGAAGGGGTCGGCGCCGTGCAGCACCAGGTGCGCGTCGCGGATGTCGGCCAGCTCGATGGGAAAGGTGTCGGCGCTGTCGCGGAACTCCGCCTCGCTCATCACCAGCGGCGGGGGATTGCTCTCCGCGGCCCAGGCGCGGGCCAGCGCGCTCCCGCGGCGCAGCGTGGCGGCCTGCGTGTCGCCCAGCAGCACCAGCAGGTTCAGGTCGCTCACCCCGTCGCGGTACTCGCCGCGCGCGGCCGAGCCGTACAGCACCACCGAGCGCAGCGCGTCGCCGTACGCGCCGGCCAGGTCGCGCGCGAAGGCCTGCGCGCGCTCAGTCTCCTTCCCCATCGTCGCTCCCGCGCTCACCAGTCGCCTCCCGCGCCGCCGCCGCTGAACCCGCCGCCGCCCCCGAATCCCCCGAACCCGCCCCCTCCGCCGCCGAAGCCGCCGCCCCCCCATCCCCCGCCCCAGCCGCCCCCGCCGTGACGTCCCCCGCCGCCGCCCATGGGGAAGGGGAGGAAGACCGGGAGGCATCCCCGCCGCCGCCCGCCCCCCGAGAGGAGGAGCATGATCACGATGAAGGCGATGAAGATCCAGATCTGCGACCCGCCGCCGCCGCGGTACCCCCGGTCCCCCGCCGGCTCCCCGCGGGGGACGGAGACGGGCGCGACCACGGGGGAGAGCTGGAAGCCGAAGTGCTCGGCGTACGCCTGCGCCAGCGCCGACACGGCCAGGTAGATGCCGCGCCCGGGGTTCCCCGCCGCCAGCTCGGGCACCAGCACCCCGCGCCCGATGCGCCCCGCCTCGCCGGCGGGGATGAAGGTCATGGTGCCGGTGCCGGTCTCGATCCGCCAGTGGCGGTCTTCCATGGTCACCAGCACCACCGCGCCCGTGTTGCGGTCCGGCGTGTTGGGATCGCCCTTCTTGCCGACCTGCCACTGCCGCCCGATCTCGCGCGCCACCGTCGACGCGTCGCGCCCCTGCGCGTTGGGAAGGGTGACGACCACGATCTCGCCGCCGCTCTTGGCGCGCACGTCGTCGATCACCGCCTGGATGCTGTCGCGGTACTCGGCGGGGATGACGCCGGCGAAATCGTTGACGTACCCCGTGGGCTCGGGGATCTGCAGCTGCTGCGCGCGCGCGGGCGGCGCGGCCGCCCCGGCTGCCAGCGCCAGGGCCAGCGCGATCCGGCCGCGGCGGCGCGCAAATCGCGTGCATGGCGCGGCGCGGGGGGCGTCCGCGCGCTCGGTGCTCCCGTTCAGTCCACCCTCCAGACCGTCATTCCGATACCGGCCGATGAAGCGTTCCGTGTGGGTCATCGCCCTGCTCGCGGCCGCCGCGTGCGGCGGCGGCGACAACGTGGTGGTGCGCGCCTCGCTCGAGGACGGCGGGCGGCAGCCGATCGGCGACCTTCCCGTGCGCCTGCTTCCGTACGACCGGCAGGGCATTCTCGATTCACTCGGCACCGAGAACGAGGATCCCGAGCCGAAGTTCGCGCCCGGCACCCTGGCGCGGTTGCGCAGTTTGCAGGCCGCCGAAGCGGCGGTCAAGGCGCGGGGCGACACCGCGGTGGGCAGGATCCAGGCCCAGCGGCGCGCGCTGCTGCTGGAAGTGGACAGTATCCGCAAGGCGCAGGAGAAGTGGCTGGAGAAAATGAAGGACGACTTCGAGAAGGCGGTGCAGGATCGCGTGGGCCGCAGCGGGCTGATGGAGAAGGCCGACACCACCGACGCCGCCGGCCGCGCGAGCTTCGAGGCCGAGCCGGGGAAGTGGTGGGCCGTGGCGCGCTACGTCCTCCCCGACGAGGTGCTGGAGTGGCAGGTGCCCGTCACCGCGCGCGAGGGCGACAGCACCGTCGTGCGCCTCACGCGGAAGCGGGCCCGCGAAGAGCCGTTCTTCTGAAACGATCTTAAAAAGATATATGGCTCACGCAGAGTCAGCAGAGTTAGCAGAGAGAACCGCTGTTCAACTGCTGACCCTGCTGACTCTGCGTGAGCCCTTCTTTTCTCCCGATCTCGGGGTGATCAGAAGCAGGTGCACCCCGGGTTGCAGACGCCGCCGTTGAAGCCGCGGGCGATGCAGGCGCCGTCGCAGCTCTCGTCCACGCACGCGCGCGCGGTGACGGGCGTCTGCGGGGCCGCGACCGCCTGTGCCGCCCCGAACGCCAGCGCCGCCGCCGCCGTCCACGCGAACGCGCCGTACCGGATGTACTTCGCCGTATGAGCCATACGTCCCTCCTCGTGAGAGCGTGAATTCCCCAGCCCGCCATCGGGTACAGGGGACATTGGACGCTTTCAACGTGCCAACGTGATCTTTGATCGGCCGACGGCATTGCGCAAATTACGCGCCCATGCGTCGCGGTGGCGATCTATGTCAAAAGGAATTCACACAAAGGCACAGAGAAAAAGAGAGCCACGGAGAACGGCAATCGGTTCTCCGTGGCTCTCTTTTCCCCTTCTGTCCCTCTGTGTGAGGCTGTTCCGTCAGCGCTCGCCTTCCGCCTGCGACGGCTTGTCGGGCTGGCCGCTGCCCTCGCGCCGCTCGGTGGCCGGCACCGGGCGCTCGGGCTCGGGCTGCGCCTGCTCGTCCGCGGAGTGCGGGCTCTTGTCGCTGTAGCGCGGGTCCTTCCCGCCGTTGGCATCCATTCGCGTCTCCATCTCCTTCGATCGACTCAGTCCGCCGCCGGCTCGTCCGCCGGCGACGTGGCCGCGCGCGCCTGGCTGGCGTCGCCCAGCGGCGCGGCGGGCGGCGGGGTGACCACGCGGTCCTCGCTGGGCTCGCGCGTGCGCGGCGGCAGGTGCATGATCTCCCGCAGCTCCGACTCGTCCACCACCTCCTTCTCCAGCAGCCGCTGCGCCAGCACCTCCAGCACGCCGCGGTCCTCGGTCAGCAGCTTGCGCACGCGCTCGTAGGTGCCGTCGATCAGCCCGCGGATCTCGCTGTCGATCTCGCGCGCCGTGTCCTCGCTGTACTGGCGGCCGCCCGCGTGGTCGCCGTCGGCCTGCAGGAACTGCATCCGCCGCGGGCCGCTGAGGTTCACCGGGCCCAGCTCGCGGCTCATCCCGTACTCCATCACCATGCTGCGCGCCAGCTCGGTCACGCGCTCCAGGTCGTTCCCCGCGCCGGTGGAGATCTCGTTGAACACGATCTCCTCGGCCACACGCCCGCCCAGCAGCACGGCGATGCGGTCCATCAGCTCCTGCTTGGTGAGGAGATAGCGGTCTTCCGTGGGCAGCTGCTGCGTGTAGCCCAGCGCCGCCACCCCGCGCGGGATGATGCTGATCTTGTGCACCGGGTCGGCCGTGGGCACGCGCTCGGCCACGATGGCATGGCCGGCCTCGTGATAGGCCACGATGGTGCGCTCCTTCTCGTTGATCAGCCGGTTCTTCTTCTCCAGCCCGGCCACGATGCGGTCCACCGCGTCGTCGATCTCGAGCATGGTCACTTCCGGCTTGTCGCGCCGGGCGGCCAGGAGCGCGGCCTCGTTCAGCAGGTTGGCCAGGTCGGCGCCCACGAACCCCGGCGTGCGCCGGGCAATGCGGTCCAGGTCCACGTCCTTCGCCAGCGACACCCCGCGCGAGTGGATCCTGAGGATGTCGAGCCGCCCCTTCCAGTCGGGCCGGTCCACCAGGATCTGCCGGTCGAAGCGACCGGGGCGGAGCAGCGCGGGATCCAGGATCTCCGGCCGGTTGGTCGCCGCCATGATGATCACGGCGATGCGCGGGTCGAAGCCGTCCATCTCCACCAGGAGCTGGTTCAGCGTCTGCTCGCGCTCGTCGTTGCCGCCCAGCACGCCGCCGGGGGTGCGCGCCTTCCCCAGCGCGTCGAGCTCGTCGATGAAGATGATGCACGGCGCCTGGCTCTTGGCCTGCGCGAACAGGTCGCGCACGCGGGCCGCGCCCACGCCCACGAACATCTCCACGAACTCGGCGCCCGAGAGCTGGAAGAAGGTGACGCCCGCCTCGCCGGCCACCGCGCGCGCCAGCAGCGTCTTCCCCGTCCCCGGCGGGCCCACGAGCAGCACGCCCTTGGGGATCTTGGCCCCCAGCTTGGCGAACTTCTCCGGGCTGCGCAGGAACTCCACGATCTCCTGCGTCTCCTGCCTGGCCTCGTCCACCCCCGCCACGTCGTCGAAGGTGACGCCGGTGCCTTCCTCGCCCACGATGCGCGCGCGGCTCTTCCCCACGGTCAGCACGCCCTGCGTGGGGTTCATCCGCCGCATCATGAAGCTCCAGAACACCACGATCATGGCCACCGGGAGGAGCCAGATGAGAAGGCTCCAGAGCTTCCCCTCCGAGGCGAAGTCGTAGGGCACCTGCCGGGTGTCCAGCAGGCGCATGAGCTCGGGGTCGTCGACGGTGTTGTCGCGCGTGGCGGTCCACTGGCGCACGCGCGCGCTGTCGCGGATGGCCTTCTTCGGAACCGCCACCACGGCGGTGGGGGTGATGGTGACCTGCTCCACCTGCCCCGCCTGGATGCGGTTCTTCAGCTCGCTGTACTTCATCCGCCCGCTCCCCTGCATGCCGCCAAAGAGCATGGTCAGGGCGATCAGGGCCATGAAGCCGAAGAGGAGCGGGCCCACGCCGAAGCGGCCGGGCCCGCCGAGGCCGCCGCCGCGCCTGCGGTCGGAGCCGCGGCGCCTCTCGTTCTGGATGGGGGGTTCCATGCCGGCCCGCAGGCGCAAGCTTCGGACCATGCACGGGGGTTACGGAAGTGCTGAGTGCTGAGTGCCGAGAGTCGAGTGCCCAGTGCCCAGTGCCCAGTGCTGGAGATGCGAAGGCGCCGGGCCTGGTGGGAGGCCGGGCGCGCTCGGGGTGGTGCGGGATGGACCGCGGTGGATCAGATCCGCGGCTTCGGCGCGGGGCGGAAGCGGCAGCAGACGCATCCGCTGGTGCAGTCATCGTCTCCGCCGCCGGGGCCGAAGCGCACGGTGCCGCAGACGCGCACGCACGTGGCGGTGGGCGCCGCCGCGTTGGCGTCGATGGTGCCGCGCACGTCCTCGTACTCGTCCGTCTCGAACGAGCTGACGCTGACCTGGTCCACGTTCAGGCTGAGCTTCTTCATCATTCTCCCTCCCGTGATGGATGGCCCACCCGCCCGGTCAGATCTGCGGCTTCGGCGCGGGGCGGAAGCGGCAGCAGACGCACCCGCTGGTGCAGTCGTCGTCGCCGCCGGGGCCGAACTTCACCGTGCCGCAGATGTGCACGCACGAGACGTAGGGCTTGGTCGCGTCGTCGTTGGCCTCCACGGTGCCGCGCACGTCCTCGTACTCGTCCGTCTCGAACGAGGCGACGTCGATCTGCTCCACGTTCAGGCTGAGCTTCTTCATCTTCCCCCTCCTGCGGTGAATGGTGCGTCCGTCGCGGGTGGGGCGGCGGCGTGGGGATCCGCGTGCCGGCGGATCTCAGCAATCGTCGATGGTGCAGCCGTTGAAGCACGTTCCCGCCGCGGCGGTGCCGCACAGGGCGCAGCCGGTGCGGGGGGTGGCCTCGGCGCCGCGCACGGTGCCCCGCGCCGGAACGGCCGCCGCGGTGGGGAACGACTCCACGCGCACCTCGTCGACCGCCAGCCTCAGCTTCTTCGTCATCATGCCTCCAGGATCGGGTTCACCGGTTCAGACGCAGTCCCAGCAGGTCTGCCGCTCGCTGCAGAAGCAGCCGATGTTGATCGACGTGCAGTAGCAGGTGTTGGCGCCCTGCGAGACCATCGCGGCGTTCACCGTGCCGCGCCCGGCGCCGTCGCGCGAGGTCTCGAAGCTCTCCACGCGCAGCGCGTCCATGTCCAGGTTCAGCTTGTTCATCGCTCCGTCTCCGGTCCGAAGGGTGGGGGATGCGGCGGGACGCCGCTCAGCACTGCTCCGTGCACCAGCAGCCGATGTTGCGCGACGTGCAGTAGCAGGTGTTGGTGCCGGTGGAGACCCCGCGGGCGTCCACCGTGCCGCGGAACCCGTCGCCGCGCGCGGTGGCGAAGGTCTCCACGTCCAGCTCCTCGACGTTCAGCGACAGCTTGTTCATGCGCTCCTCGCGGTGAAGGGGGATGGAAACGAAACGGACCGCGCACCCGGGATGGGCGAGCGGTCCGTGCGGGCACGAAGGATCGTCATGCGACAGCGACAGGTGCACGCCTGCCGTTGCGCCGTCGCGGCGTCAGCCGGTACCGGAACGATTTGCGCGTGACGCATGCGCATGCGCTCTTTCGTGAGCTTAAAGGTGCGGTGTGCGATCCAGCATAACCCCCTGACCCTATAGGATCAAGTACCGGGGATTCGGCTGCTGTGGCTGGTTCCCGCGCCGATAGCAGCATCAAACAGCAAGTCTCACGCAGAGTCAGCAGGGTCAGCAGGAGAACGGCTGCAGTTCTCTGCTGACCCTGCTAACTCTGCGTGAGATCAAATCGTTCCAATTCACCGCTCAGAAATCGGCGCTCCCGGTGGCGCGCGGATAGGGGATGACGTCGCGGATGTTGGCGATGCCGGTGGCGTACTGGACCGCGCGCTCGAAGCCCAGGCCGAAGCCCGCGTGCGGCACCGTCCCGTAGCGGCGCAGGTCGCGGTACCACCAGTAGCTCGCCGCGTCCAATCCCATCTCCGCCATCCGCCGGTCGAGCACGTCCAGCCGCTCCTCGCGCTGCGAGCCGCCGATGATCTCGCCGATCCCGGGCGCGAGGACGTCCATCGCCGCCACCGTCCTGCCGTCGTCGTTCTCGCGCATGTAGAACGACTTGATCTCGCGCGGATAGTTCATCACCACCACGGGGCGGCCGACCAGCTTCTCGGTCAGCCAGCGCTCGTGCTCGCTCTGCAGGTCCACCCCCCACTTCACCGGGAACTCGAACTTCTCGCCGCTCTCCTCCAGCCGCTTCACCACCTCGGTGTAGTCCATCCGCTCGAAGCTGCTCTCGATGAACGCCTCGAGCCGGCGGACGCACTCCGGGTCCACGCGCTCGGCGAAGAACGCCATGTCGTCGGCCCGCTCGTTCAGCAGGTCGGTGAAGATCGACTTCAGGAACGCCTCGGCCAGGTCGGCGTCGTCGTTCAGGTCGGCGAACGCGATCTCCGGCTCGACCATCCAGAACTCGGCCAGGTGCCGCGTGGTGTTGCTCCGCTCCGCGCGGAAGGTGGGGCCGAAGGTGTACACGCGGCCCAGCGCCTGGCAGTACGCCTCCACGTTCAGCTGCCCCGACACGGTGAGCGAGGCCGAGCGCCCGAAGAAGTCCTGCGCGAAGTCCACCTCGCCCCCGTCGGTGCGGGGGAGGTTCAGCAGGTCGAGGGTGGAGACGCGGAACATCTCGCCCGCGCCCTCGGCGTCGCTGGTGGTGATGATGGGCGTGTGCACCCAGAAGAACTGGTTGCGGTCGAAGAAGCGGTGGATGGCCATCGCCATCGTGTGCCGCACGCGGGCGACCGCGCCGAAGGTGTTCGTGCGCGGCCGCAGATGCGCGACCGTGCGCAGGAACTCCATCGAGTGCTGCTTGGGCTGGATGGGATACGTCTCGGGATCGTCCACCCAGCCGGCGACCTCGATCTTCGTGGCGCGCACCTCCACCGGCTGCGGACGCCCCGGCGTGGGCACCAGCTCGCCTTCGACCACCACCGAGCAGCCGGCGCTCAGCCGCAGCACCTCGCTCTCGTAGTTCGGCAGCTCCTTCCCGGCGACCACCTGGATCATGGCGAAGGCCGAGCCGTCGCTCACGTTGATGAACGAGATGCCGGCCTTGGAGTCGCGGCGGGTGCGCACCCACCCCTGAACGGTGACGGCGCTGCCGGGCTCCACGGCGCCGGAGAGCAGGTCCTTGATGGTCGGGCGAAGCATGATGCGGGCGATCGTCGGTCCGTTTCGACAACGCGCCCGGCGCGGGGGGTCCCGCGCCGGGCGCCGGGCTTGCGCCGGAATCATAAGCGATCGGGCCGCCGCCCGCATCCCGCCGGGGTGGATCAGATCCCGCCGGGGACGATGTATCCGTTGTCGCCGGCGCAGCCCATCCGCGCGTCGGTGCAGCCGGCCTCCACGTCGGTGTCGCACCCGCTGTTGTCCTGCGTGCAGCAGTACGGGCTGTACGGGATCGGCGACGTCGTGGTGTCCGCGTCCGTCCCCGCGCCCGTCTCGAACGACATCACCTCGAGCTCGTCCAGGCTCAGCGTCATGGCCGTGTCTCCGGTTCAGAGTCCCGTCGCGATGGTGGTGTCCACGCACCCCGTCTCCGGCCCGGTGGCGCACCCACTGTTGTCGTCGGTGCAGCAGTCGGGCGTGTAGCGCGCCAGGAACGCCGTCGGCGCGCCCGTCTCGAACGCCGTCACCCGGATCTCCTCCAGCCTCAGCTTCTTCGGCACGCGCGCTCCAGGATCGTAGGAAGGGAGATGGAGAGCGGGCGGAGCGGCACCCCGGCCGCCCCGCCCGCCACGGTCAGTCGACGGCGATGATCGTGCCGTCCTTGCAGAGGAACGGGTCGCCGCTGGCGCTCTCGCAGCCGCCGGCGGTGGGGTTGATGCCGCAGCCGCTGGTGCAGCCGGTGCAGCAGTTGAGCGTCCCGCCCGTGCTCGGGATGGCCGCGGCCAGGAACGACTCGACCTTCAGGTCCTCGGGATTGAGCATGGGACGATCTCCTCCGGATGGGGGAATGGAGGCTCCGGACGGGGCGGCCCTTCTCCGCCGCCCCACCCATCGCCGCTCAGTACAGCACCGGATCGCCGCCGCCGCTGGCGCAGCCGCTCGCCGTGGGGTTGATGCCGCAGCCGCTGACGCAGCCCGTGCAGCAGCCCAGGGTTCCGCCGGTCGGCAGGGCGGAAGAGGTCTCGAACGAATCGACCTGCAGGTCTTCGGGGTTCAGCATGGCTGATGCTCCTGTGAGGGGACGTGAATCGGCGGAGCGGCGTCCCTCGCCGCTCCGCCCCTTGGCAGGCTGCCGGTCAGTACGCCAGCACCGGCTCCTGCATACAGATGACCTGCCCGCTGGCGCTGGCGCAGCCGCCCGCGGTGGGGTTGATCCCGCAGCCGCTGACGCAGCCCGTGCAGCAGAAGCCGCCGCCCGGGGCGGCGATCGCGGCGGAGGTGTCGAAGGACTCGACGTTCAGGTCGTCGGGGTTGAGCATGGGAGTGTCTCCTTGCGATGGGGGGAATGACGCCCCAAGCGGAGCGTCGGGTGAACCGGCATCTCGACTACGGCCGGAAGGGGTCGGGTGGATCTCACCTCACGTCCGGCGAGATGCCGCTCAGGCAGGGCCCGCGCTCTCGCAGCCACCCTCGGTGGGGATGTAGCCGCACCCGCTCACGCACCCGGTGCAGCAGTCGCCGGCGCCCGGCACCGCTCCCCCGCCCGCGCAGATGAACACGTCGCCGGTGTCGGCGCTCTCGCAGCCACCCTGGGTGGGGATGTAGCCGCAGCCGCTGACGCAACCGGTGCAGCATTCGCCGTCCGGACCCAGGGGGATGGTGTCGAACGAATCGACCCTCAGGTCATCGGGGTTCAGTATGGGACGATCTCCGGGACGAGAGTGGGAGATGCAACGCTCCAGACGGACGTGTCCTGGGCGAGGTGCCCGGTACGCGGCCGGAAGGGAGTGGCCGCGGGTGAGGGGAGAGGGTACGGTGAGAACCGTCCCGTGGTCAGCGCGCCGGATGCAGTCGGTGTGCTCCGGGATCTTTCGTGGCGGGGCGCCAGCGAAGAGCCCCCGCGCCGCGGGCACACGGCACGGGAACGACGATGATAATGGCGTTTTTTAGGGTGCGCAATATGGCGTCAAATGTTGTTGTAACTGCGACAAAAAACCGCGTCACGGCGGCTGCCATGACGCGGTTGCGAGGTCCCGATGAGGCCGCTGCCCAGCGTCCCATCTCTTTGGATTCACGAATCTACTCGAACATTCCTTGAATGTGGGGCAATAGGATGTTTCCGGTGCAAGTCATTGCCGCAACATTGACTTCGGTACAAGGGATACGGGCGAGACGGCGGAGTCAGGCCGGCACCGGCTCCATCGCGTCGGATACGGCCGGCGCCGCCGCGGCCTGGCGATAGGCCGCCGGCGCGGAGGGACACAGCTCGGCGACGACGCAGCGCTCGCAGAACGCCCGGCGCGCGGTGCAGACGGCGCGGCCGTGGTCGATCAGCAGGTGCGTGAAGATCACCCGGCGCTCGGGGGGGAGCAGCGCGACCAGGTCCGTCTCGATCTTCTCCGGGTCTTCCTCCTTCGTCAGCCCCAGCCGCGCGGCGTTGCGCTTGACGTGCGTGTCCACCACCACGCCCTCGGCGATGCCGAAGCCCACGCCGAGGACGACGTTCGCGGTCTTGCGGCCGACGCCGGGGAGTGTGACGAGCGCCTCCATGCTGGCCGGCACCTCGCCGCCGAAGCGCTCCACCAGCGCGCGGCCCAGGCCGATCAGCGACCGGCTCTTGTTGCGGAAGAAGTTGAGCGTCTTGAGATGCTCCTCCATCTCCTCCTGCGTGGCCTCCGCGAAGTCCGCGGCCGTGCGGAAGCGGGCGAAGAGCGCGGGTGTCACCCGGTTCACCGCCGCGTCCGTCGTCTGCGCGGAGAGCACCGTGGCCACCAGCAGCTGCAGCGGCGTGTCGTGGTCGAGCGAGCACCTGCTGTCGGGGTACTCCGCGTGCAGCCGGTCGAGCACACGGATCAGGCGCTCACGCCGGGCGGCCCTGCTTTCTCTGGGCAAGGATCTCCTCAACTTCCTCTAATTCGTAGCAGTTCAGCACGTTGCGCGGCCCCAGCCATCCCTTGCGGGCCACGCGCACGCCCCACTGCACGTGGTCGAGCGAGCTGGTGGAGTGCGCGTCGGGGTCGATGGGAACGAGCACGCCGCGCGACGCCGCGTACCGCGCGTTCTTCCAGTCGATGTCCAGCCGCGCGGGGTCGGCGTTGATCTCGATACAGACGCCGTGCTCCGCGGCCGCGTCGATCACCGCGACGACGTCCACCTCGTAGCCGTCGCGGCGCAGCAGCAGGCGCCCGGTCGCGTGGCCCAGGATGGTGAGGTGGGGATTGGAGACGGCGCGCACCAGCCGCGCCGTCATCTCCTTCCGCCCCAGGTTGAACGCGCTGTGGACGGAGCCGACCACGTAGTCGAACCCGGCCAGCACGTCGTCGTCGTAGTCGAGCGACCCGTCGGCCAGGATGTCGCTCTCCACCCCCTTGAACAGGCGGACGCGCTTCTTCCCCTTCCCGCCGTGCGCGCGGTTCCAGCCGTCGATGTCCGCCCACTGGTCGCGGACGCGGTGGGGGCTCAATCCCCCCGCGTATGAGGCGGTCTGCGAGTGGTCCGCGATCCCCAGATAGCTCCACCCGCGCTCGCGTGCGGCCTCGCCCATCTCGGCCAGCGTGGCGCGCCCGTCCGAATACGTCGTATGGCAGTGAAAGGTGCCCCTGAGGTCGCCGATCTCCACGAGCTCGGGGAGCGTCCCCGCCGCCGCGGCCTCGATCTCCCCCCACCCCTCGCGCAGCTCCGGCTCGATGAACTGCAGATCGAGCGCGCGGTAGACGGCCGCCTCGTCGCGCGCGGCGACGCGCTTTCCGTCCCGCCACAGGCCGTCCGCGGAGAGCCGCATCCCCATCTCCTGCGCGCGCGCCTCGAGCTGGGTCAGGTGCTCCGCGCTTCCCGTGGCGTAGAGCAGCGCCGTCGCCCAGCGCGCGGGGGGGACGCAGACGAGCCGCGCCTTCAGCCCGTCGGAGAATTGGATCTCCGCGCGATCCTCGTCCCCACCTCGCTTCGACGCCGCGCCGCTCAGCGCGCGGAAGGCGGCGAGGACCGCGGCGGGATCCTTCGCGGCGGCGACGAGATCGACCGAGTCGACCACCTCGCAGTCGCGCCGCACCTCGCCCGCGGTGTCGGCCTTCGTCACCCCGTCGAGCGTGTCGAGCCACTCCAGCAGCCGCTCGGCCACCTCCAGCGCGGCGTAGAGTCTCCGCCTTCCCCGCGCCGCGCGCGCGAAGGCGATGGATTCGAGGATCTTCTGCTCCGTCTTCGCGCCCATCCCGGGGAGCGAGGCGAGACGGCCGGCGAGCGCGGCCTCTTCCAGCCGGTCGAGCGAGTCGATCCCCATCTCCGCGTAGAGCGTGCGGACGCGCCGGGGGCCGAGGCCCTTGATCCGCATCAGGTCGTACAGCCCGATCGGCGTCTCCGCGGCCAGGCGGTCGTACAGCGACGAGCGCCCCGTCTCCACCAGCTCGCGGATGACCTCGGCGATCCCCGCGCCCACGCCGGGGAGCGAGGTCAGGCGGCCCTCGGCGGCCAGCTGCACGAGGTCGGCGCCGCTGGCCTCCAGGCGGCGGGCGGCGGTGGCGTACGCCTTGGCGCGGAAGGGGTCGCCCCCCACCACCTCCAGCAGCATGGAGATCTCGGAGAGGACCCCGGCGACCTCCGGCGCCTTCATCCCTCGGCGCCCTCCGCGGGGAACCCGGCGCCGGAGAGGCGCACGCGGTGGTAGGGAAGGCGGCTGAGCGGCACCTGGCCGGGGCGGTCCTCGGCGCGGCGCTCGGGCGCCGGCTCGGCCTCCACGTCGGCGGGGTGCGCGTCGACGTACCAGAGCGCGCGAGCCAGCAGCTTGAGCGCCTCCGTCGTGGTGAGGATCGAGTACAGCCCCGCGATCTCGCCGCCGGGGAGGATGTTGTCGAAGTCGCGCGCGCCCTCGCGCCCCGGCGCCTCGGCCCAGGTGGCGGGGATGCCCGGACCCGCCTCGGTGTCGAAGGGGATCACGCTGAACCCCGCGCGGCCGCGGCGCAGGCCGAGCACCATCAGCACGTTCAGGTCCTGGTACGCGCCGCCGCCCAGCGGGTCGCGCCCCTCGCACACGGTGGCGAAGAAGCCGTCCACCGGCTCGGGCGGCACGTCGGTGGAGATGCTGGCCCAGAAGAGCTTGGCGGGCAGCTGCACGTAAACGCTGGGCACGGGGAGGGTGAGCGTCCAGTCCTCCAGCGCCGGCGCGGCCTCCACCAGGTAGCGGGCCACGGGCGCGTCGAGGCAGTAGATGCGCCGCCCGAAGCGCCAGAAGTTGAACGCGTGGTAAAGCAGCGCGCGGTACTCCTCCAGCATCTCCGGCGGCGCGTCCTGCGGCACCATGTCGCGCGCGGCGTCGCCGGCCAGCGTCAGGAACCCGAAGCGCTCGCGCGCCAGCGGGTCCTCGCCGTGCATCTCGGCCTCGGCCAGGATGCGCGGGAAGATGCGGTTCTCGAACGCCGGCTCGCCGAACGCCATCTCGTAGGGCGTCAGGAAGGGTCCCGCCTCGCGCCGCGGCTCGGGGTGCGTGCCCGCGCCGGCTTCCGTCTCCGTCAACGCCACCTCCGCTCGCTCCGCCCCGGGGTCAGGAACTGCGCTTCGGGATCGATCCTCCAACAGATGGAACTGCAGGCTTTGGGCGTGTTTGGCGCCGAGACGCCAAAACGGGCTGCGCGCGCGGTAGGGCACGATACCACCGTGCCCAACCGCGCCAGGCCACCGCCGCGCCCGGCATCCAAGCGGTCCGCGGCGACGGCGCGCGCGCGGCGGCGTCCCGGCCCTCCGGGCGCGCATCCCTCACGCGCGCGGCCACATCCTGCAAACCGAGCGCCGAAACACGGCGAGCCAAGCTACGCGGCCGCTCCTCCGGCGCGCCAGCAAACATCCGCGCCGTCACCGATTCTTTTGAATTCTCTCACGGAGGGCACGGAGGTCACGGAGAAAAACCTTCTGTTCTCCGTGTCCCCCGTGCCCTCCGTGAGAGCCATCCAGCGATGCCGCCCTCAGACGATGCGGCGGGCGCGGCGCACGACGATGGGCGAGCCGTCGGCCACGAACGCGGACGAGGGCGGCGCGGCCAGCGGCCCGGCGAACTCGGCGCCGTACAGCGCGGCCACGTCGGCGTCGAGCGCGGCCTTGTCGGCGGACCAGACGCGCCACGACGGGTGCTCCACGCGGTACTCGACCGTGCCGCCGTCGCGCTGGGCCGTGTATCCCCAGTAGTGCTCGGTGATGAACTCCTCCTCCGACCCCGCCACCAGCGGCGCCGAGCCGCCGGAGAAGCGGGCGCGCAGCGAGCTCCATCTCCCCCCGAACCTCCAGCCGTACTCCGCCTCGCCGCTGGGGTCGCTGATCCGCACCGCGTGGCGCATGGGCAGGGCCACGTAGCGCTCGTTGTAGACCAGGCGCGCCAGCGTCGCGATGGCCCAGCGCGGCACGATCTCGCGGATGAAGCACACGCCCCGCCGCCACCCCTCCGGCCCCTGCCGCCCGACGTAGAAGCGGAGGTTCACCTCCTCGAAGTTGCGGTGGAAGGGGATGGGAACGCCCAGCACGCGCGTGTCCAGGAACATGAACCCCACGGCGCTGACGAACGTCCGCCCCTGCCACGCGTCCAGCTCGGTGCCGCGCGGGACGTACGGGCGCAGGATGCCCGGGTCCACCTCCCAGTTCAGCATCACCAGCGTACGCCACGCCGCGGTCAGGAAGCGTCCGGGCGCGGCGGGAACGGCGTCGCTCATCGCGGCCTCGCGCGTGGGTGTCGATGGACGCGACGGGCGGCGCCACGTCGCGCGCGGCGCCGCCCGTCGATGCCGCGGATGCGCGTCACGGCGTGGTGCCGCCCGGCTGGCTCATGCGGTTGACCTCGTCCTCCTGCCGCTGGTAGGCTGCGTTGGCGCTGTCGACGCCGCGCCGCGCCACGCCCGGCGCACCGGCCATCCCGGTCGGAGGCGCGGCCTCGGGTGCGGCGGGAGCCGGCGCGGGGGCCGCGGGCGCGGACGCGTCGGAGGCGGGAGCGGCGCCGGGCTGCGCGTCGTCATTGCCGCACGCGGCCAGCACCAGCGCGGCGGCCGCGAGGGCCGCAAAACGTGAGCGGGTCATGAGTCCTCGGGGTGGATGGAGCGGATGTAGGGTGTGTGGCTCGCAATCTCTGCGCAGGCGCGGCGGCGGGCAAGCGATCCGTCATGCTCGACCAGGAAATCGGACACGCATTAACGACGAACTGAAGTGTCACACGGAGGAAACGGAGGGAAGCCGGTGCGGCACTCCGTTTCCTCCGTTCCCTCCGTGTGAGCCTTCTTTGCTGTTCCTCTGATATATGGATGAATCGAGCCCCCGCGCGGCGAAGTGCCGGCGGGGGCTCGTATGCGTCTAGGGCGATGCCGCGCGTCAGCTGCCGACGTGCTCGATCACGCCGTCGACGGCGAAGCCGCAGAAGTTGCCGGTGAGCCGCACGTTCTGCGTTCCCGTGACGAGGTCGGCGCTCAGGTCCACGGTGCAGCGCCCGGAGCCGCCGCGGCCGTTGTCCCAGGTGAACCCGCCGATCTCCGTCAGGTGAAAGTCCGTCACCCCGCTGGCGCCGCTGGCCGCCGCGCGCAGCGTCACGTCGATCTTGGGGTCGCCGCTCAGGGTGAAGACCGCGCCGTCGTCCGTGCGCACCTTGCAGCCGGTGTGGGCCACGGCCAGGTTCGCGGCCACCTGCGCGGTGCTGGCCTGCGCGTCCACCGCGCCGCCGATGGTGCCGGCCACGGCCACGTCGCCGCCCGCCGGGCACTGCTGCCGCGTGTCGAAGGTGAACGAGAAGGTGCTGCTGCCGTTCGCCGACTGCAGTCGCGCCCCGCGCGCGCCGGCGGGCACGCCGCCGTCGCTGAAGCCGGCGCCCACCGCGAAGACGGCGTGGTTGAGCGCGAGCGCCTGGGCGCGGGTGAGCTGGGCGTCGCTGGGCGCGGTGGCCGAGCCGCCGTCGCAGGCGGCCGTGGCCACGGCGGCAAGGATCAGGGTCGCGGCGGCGAGCACGCGGTTGCGCATGGAATCGGGCTCCTGCGGGGTTCACCGGCTCCGGCGGGAAGGAGTTGCCGGACACCCAATCTAACGGCGTTTTCCGTCTGCCGGTAGCAGAGGGGTATTAAGCTGCCAGGGTGATGCAAGTCACTCCCCGACGTCCGACGCCTCGGCAACCCGGCGGAGACGCGATTCCACGCGCATGGGCAGCGCCGGGTCGAAGCGGGCGTCGGGAAGCGCGCCGGCGATGGCATACGCGGCATCGCTCGAAGCGAGGAAATTCCGGGTCTGCTCGGCGATCCAGCCGCGGAGCTCCGGCTCGGCTGCGGCGACTTCGTCCGGCAGCTCCGGCCGGCCCGCGAACAGCGACACGATGTCTTCGAGGTCGTGGCTGCCGATGTAGTCGCCGCCGGCGCGTCCTTCCACGGCGCTCCACTTGGTCGCGAGAAAGACCTCTGCGCGCGGGATGCGGATGCGCATGCCGGACGGAAGCGTGTGAGTGCGTGAGGTTTCGAACGCCAGCGGATACCACCGGTTCGCGAAGCCGAGCGCGCGCTCGCCTAACGGCATGACATCGAGAATCCCCGCCTCGGAGCGCCACCGGCAGATCGGCGCGCCGGCGGAGGAATCCTCGCGGAAGCCGAGGGCCCGCAGCCGTTCCGCCACACGCTCGTACTGGACGCGGGTCACGGCGGAGCAGATCACGTCGACGTCCACGGTCACGCGCGTCCGTGCCGCCGCGGGGTCGGTGAAGAGGAGCCCGGTCACCTGTCCGCCGACGAACACGACTTCGTCGAGAAGAGGCCCAAGCTGGCGCGCCATCGGTTCGAGGAGCCGCGAGTTGGAGCTCGCCTTCATCGCTGTGCCAGGTAAGAAGCAAGCCACTCCCGCGCCCGCTCGCGCTCGCGCGACTGGCCTACACGCAGCACATCGATGACCGTAAGCGCACCGTACAACTCGGGGTCCTCGCCTGCCAGCAGCGGCGCACCGGGGTAGAGCGGCGTGATGCTTTCTCCGCGTACCGTACCGTCCGGACTCGGCCACACCAGGTCGCCGCCACCCGTGAACGCATCGCGGAGCGGGGGAGCCGAATGCGCCGTCGGCACGCCGCGAGTGATCGCGCCCAACGATGGAAAGAAGACGTACGGCACGCCAAACAGCAGGAATTCCTTCAGATTCGGGCGATTCGGCAGCCGCGTGCCGGGAATGAGGAGCATCGCCGATTGGAGCCGCCTGACTCCGCCGTGAACGGCGCCCAGGCTCAGGTGCAAGCGGGCCGAGAGCTCCTCGTAGAGCATGTTCGGCGTTGCCGTGAGCGCAAGCGTGATCACGACATCGGCCGGCCGCAGCGAAGGTTGGCGCGCGACGTTCATAAGAGGCGGTGGTTTCACGTTTCACGAATCGTGAAAATCACGTTAGCGTTCCCAGAACCGACAAGTCAAGAAACTGGTTTTTCACGTTTCATGAAACGTGAAAAAACATCGGACGAAAGGGGAGCAGATCGGCTCCCCCTCGCCTTCCCGGGTGAACCCTACTCCCCGTAAGGCACCCAGATGTTCTTGATGTGCGTGGCGTGGCGCAGGAACTCGGGGCCCTCGCCCTGCACCGGGTCGAGCCAGTCGCGCGGGCGGCCGTAGCCCACCCAGGTGCGCTTCATGTTGCCGGCCGAGAGGCGCTCCACCATCTCGCTCCCCTCCGCCGTGCCGAAGTACCACATGGCGTCGACGTCGTCGTGCGCGGCCAGCGTCTGCGCCAGCTCGTCGCGCTTGCCGGTGACGATGTTCACCACGCCGCCGGGGACGTCGCTGGTGTCGAGCACCTGGTAGAAGTCGGTCGCCGCCAGCGGCCAGCGCTCCGAGGGGATGGCGACGACGGCGTTCCCCATCGCCATCGCGGGGGCGATGAGGGAGACGAAGCCCAGCAGCGGCGCGTCGTCGGCGCAGGCGGCGCCGATCACCCCGATGGGCTCGCGCATGGCCAGCGTGACCATGCGGAAGGGGGTGGCGTGCACGTCGCCGTCCCACTTGTCGGCCCAGGCGGCGTAGGTGTAGAGCCGGCGGATGGTCGCGTCCACCTCGCGCGCGGCGGCGGCCTCGTCGCCCGTCATCGAAGCGATGCGGCGGGCGAGCTCGTCGGTGCGCGCGGCCAGGTTCTCGGCCATGTAATACAGCACCTGCGCGCGGTTGTGGCCGGTCTGCTTCCCCCAGCCGGCGGCCTTGTGCGCCGCCTCCACCGCGTTGCGCACGTCCTTGCGGTTCCCCAGCCCCGCCTCGCCCACCAGCCGTCCCCCCGCGCCGTGGACGGGGAGCGAGTAGCCGCCGTCCGGCCGCGCCTGCTTCCCGCCGACGTACAGCTTCGCCGTGCGGTCGATGGGCGGCAGCGTCGGCCCCTTCGCCTTCGCGCCCGTATCCCCCTTCGGCGCCCTGGTCTTCGTCTGCTGCGCGCCGTCGCCCCTCACCTTCCCCAGCGCCTTCTCCCACTTGGGCTTGACATATTCGTACAGCCCCTCGCGGCCGCCCTCGCGGCCGTAGCCGCTCTCGCGGTAGCCGCCGAAGCCGCTGGCCGCGTCGAACACGTTGGTGCTGTTCACCCACACCGTGCCCGCCTTGACCTTGGGGGCGATGTCGAGCGCCAGGTTGATGTTCTCCGTCCACACGCTGGCGGCCAGCCCGTACGGCGTGTTATTGGCCAGCTCGACGGCTTCCGACGGCGTGCGGAAGGTCATGGAGACGACCACGGGGCCGAAGATCTCCACCTGCGCGATGGTCGACGACGGCGCCACGTCGGTGAAGAGCGTGGGGGGGAAGAAGCATCCCTCCTGCGGGCAGCTCCACGACGGCTGCCACATCGTCGCCCCTTCCTCCACGCCCTGCTGTACCAGCTCCTGGATCTTCTGCAGCTGCACGGGGGCCACGATCGCGCCGATGTCCACCGCCTTGTCGAGCGGGTCGCCCACGCGCAGCGTCTCCATCCGCGCCCGCAGCTTCTCCGTCAGCCGCTGCGCGATCCCCTCCTGCGCCAGGATGCGGCTTCCCGCGCAGCAGACCTGCCCCTGGTTGAACCAGATCGCGTCGACCACGCCCTCGACCACGGAATCCAGGTCCGCGTCGTCGAAGACGATGAACGGGCTCTTCCCGCCCAGCTCCAGCGACAGCTTCTTCCCGCTCCCCGCCGTGGCGACGCGGATGATGCGGCCGACCTCGGTCGATCCCGTGAACGCGACCTTGTCCACGTCGGGATGCTCGACCAGGAGCGCGCCCGTCCGCCCGTCGCCGGTGATGATGTTGACGACCCCCGGCGGCAGCCCGGCCTCGTCGCAGATCTCCGCGAAGAGGAGCGCGGTCAGCGGGGTGAACTCGGCGGGCTTCAGCACCACCGTGTTTCCCATCGCCAGCGCCGGGGCGATCTTCCAGCTCAGCATCAGCAGCGGGAAGTTCCAGGGGATGACCTGGCCGACGACACCGACGGACGCGTAGTCGCGCAGCTCGGCGTCGGTCTCCATCAGCTGCGCCCAGCCGGCGTGGTGGTAGAAGTGGCGGGCGACCAGGGGGATGTCGATGTCGCGCGACTCGCGGATGGGCTTGCCGTTGTCCATCGACTCGAGCACGGCGAAGAGGCGCGAGTGCTTCTGCACCTGCCGGGCGAGCGCGTAGAGGTAGCGCGCGCGGCCGTGCCCGCCCAGCGCCTGCCACCCCTCGAGCGCGCGCCGCGCCGCGCCGACCGCCGCGTCGACGTCCGCCTTCCCCGCCTGCGCGATGCGCGCGAGCGGCTGGTTGTTCGACGGGTTGACGGAGTCGAAGTATTCGCCGGTTTCGGGATCGCGCCACTCGCCGTCGACGTACAGGCGCATGGTGCGGTTCCGCTCCTCCAGCCAGCGGACGGCGGGCGAGGCGCTTTCGGGCGCGGGCCCGTACTCCAGCGTCTCGAAGATCTCGGCGATGCTCATGGCGGTGTCCTTCTCGCGCGCGGATGTGTTGATCGGCAGGAAGATACACCGATGCGGGGCCGGGCGCATCTAACGGAAGTGCCCAGTGCCCAGTGCCCAGTGCCCAGTGCCCAGTGCCCAGTGCCCAATGCCCAATGCCCAATGCCCAATGCCCAATGCCCAGTGCCCAGCGTGGACACTCGTGCTCTTCGCACTCAGGACTTGGGACTCAGGACTTAGGACTTTCTGTTCTGGGCACTGGGCACTTGGCACTGGGCACTCCTGGAACCCGCGTGCACGCCACGCCGTACCCCCGTACATTGGTCGCCGCATCCCGAGGCCACACCCGGAGAGCCCGTTGAGCGAACCGAACCCCGAAGGGCCCAACGCCGCCGCCGAGCCCGTGCGCGTGCGCGGCGTGGTGCTGGGCCCCAAGCCGGCCGACACGCCGTACGGCTACTTCGAGCACGAGCCCCACGCCTCCACCCGCGAGGAGCTGGTCGCCCGGCTGCACGAGGGGCGCCCTACGCCCTACGTGTGGACGCCGGAGACCGACGGCATCGTGCACGCGTGGACGGTTCCCTACCTGTTCGACGCCTTCCGCACGCGGGGGATGCGGCACTCGCGGCGCGTGGCCCTCACCTGGGCGGTGATCGCCGCGGCGCTGCTGGGCTACGCGGCCGTCTCCGGGCACTTCCGCTTCGCCAACGGCTTCGTGATCGGGGGCTTCGTGGCCGCGTCGCTCTCGTTCTACTCGTGGCTCGAGTACGGGCGCTTCCGCCGGCTCACGCCCGAGAGCCTGGCCGCCCGGGTGAAGGAGGTGCGCGACCGGCTCCCACCCCGCCGCGGGCCCGCGCGCTTCACCCAGGTGCTGGCGGGGAGCGTGGCCGCGGTGGTGCTGGTGCAGGCCATCAGCGCCATGCTGCACGCCAAGGGGCTCAACATCCCCATCCTTCCCGAGAACTCCGCCATCACCCCCAGCGTGGAGGTGGCGGGAGTGGTGAAGGTGGCCATCCGGCAGGGGCACGAGTACTGGCGGCTGCTGAGCGGCGCCTTCCTGCACGACGGGCTGCTGCACTTCGCGATGAACGGGATGGCGCTGCTGGCCATCGGGCGCTTCCTGGAGGGATACGCGCACCGCGCCTACGTCCCTCTCGTCTTCTTGCTGACCGCGGTGGCCGCCAGCACGACGAGCCTCTTCCTCTCCACCGCCGAGGCGTCCGTCGGCGCGTCGGGGGGGATCCTGGGGCTGTTCGGCTTCCTGGCGGTGATGGCGCGCGTCCGCCGCGACGTGATGCCCCCCGGCTTCGGCCGCGCCATCCTGGCCGACATCGCCGTCGTCGCGGCGATGGGGATCTTCGGCTGGGGATACATCGACAACGCGGCGCACGCGGGCGGCTTCCTCTCCGGCGCCCTGCTGGGATGGCTGATGGTCCCCCGCAGCGGCCGCACGCCCTACTGGGAGCCCTCCAAGCCCATCCGCGTCCTCGGCGACGTCTCGCTGGCGATCCTCGTCCTGGCCGCGCTGTTCACCATCGCCATGCTCGTCCTGCGCATCTTCGTCTTCCCCACGGGGTGATTCCCTTTGGTGATTTCGATCGGGAAGGGATGACAGAATCCCCGCGCGCTCCGCGTTCGATCTGTGCGGGAGACGATCCGGACGGGCCGTGTGGGAGAAGCACGGATTAGCGCCTTCCGCCCGCCGCCAGACTGGACACGAGGGCACCCGCGCGATTAGGATGTGACCCCGGCGCGGTACTGTCCGTCCTCCGTGCCGCCGGATAAACATCTGACGAACAGCTCCGCCGTTCCGCATCTCCCTGACCCCGTCCCCCTCGTCCCGCGGTCCACCCTCCATCCCCACCGTTCGACTGATGAACACGAAGGCATTCGCGCTGGCCGCCGCCGCGCTCCTGTCCGTGGCCGCCGCGGCGCCCGCGCAGCGCGTGCGCGACGTGCCCGCCCGCCCCGCGCTGTGGGCCGGCGCCGACAGCAACAGCGCCAACGTCTACTACCTCCTCGGCGTGCAGCGGCTGGAGCGCGAGCCCCGCGTGGCCGCCGCCGCGTTCTACTGGGCCGAGCGGCTGAACCCGGGGTGGCCGCAGGCGCTGTACGGCCGCCGCATCGCGCTGATGATGACCGACGAGCGGCGGCTGGTGGACTACATCGAGGGGAAGCGCTCGCTGGCCAACAACCCCGAGGTGCTGGCCATCGACTCGCTGGTGCTGCGGGCGCTGCAGCGCGACCCGTTCCTGCACCAGCAGCTCGACCGGCCCTACCTGATGATGTACTTCCGCAAGGTGTTCTCGCAGGGGGTCCAGGAGTCCACCGGACAGCGGAACGACGCACTGGCCGAGTACGCGCTGAATGACGCGCTGCTCAACGCGGGCCCCGCGTTCAAGGCGTGGATGGATTACGCCAGCGGCCGCTTTCCCGCCGCCATCCAGGGCTACGAGCGGGCGCTGCGCGGCGAGCCGCACTCCAGCTCGCTGCGCATCGACCTGGCGCGTCTGCACTACCTGTCGGGCGAGTTCCCGCGCGCCGCGCAGTACCTGCGCGAGGCCATCGACGACGAGCGCGGCCGCGACCGCCGCGACATCGTGCGCGTGTACGAGAGCAAGGGGGTGATGGAGTTCAGCCGCGCCGTGGCCCTGGAGCAGGGCGGCGACGCGGCCGGCGCGCGCGAGGGGTATGGCCGCGCGCTGACCGAGGACCTGGCGTTCTGGCCCGCGCACCGGCGTCTCGCGCTGCTGGCGCTGGCCGCGGGCGACACCGCCGCCGCCAACTCCGAGATGGCGCTGGCCGTGGAGATCGCGCCCAACGAGGCGGACCTGCGCTACGAGCGCGCCGTGCTGCAGCTGCAGACGCGGCAGATCATGGAGGCCGCGGCCGAGCTGCAGAAGGCGGTGGAGCTCGATCCGTACTACGCCGCGCCGCACTACCTGCTGGCGCTGATGCACGACCAGAGCGAGATGCCGCAGGAAGCGCTGGAGCACTACCGCCACTTCCTGGCCCGCGCGGCGAACGACGATGCGAACCGCGCCCGCGTGGAGGCGCGCGTGGCGGAGCTTTCCCGCCCCGCCGCGCCGACGCCGTGAAGTGCGAAAGTGCGAGGGTGCGAAGGTGCGAAAGTGCACCAACGCACTCTCGCACTCTCGCACCTTCGCACTCTCGCACCCCAGT
The DNA here is from genome assembly GCA_036377595.1 of Longimicrobium sp. Lineage (NCBI taxonomy): Bacteria > Pseudomonadati > Gemmatimonadota > Longimicrobiia > Longimicrobiales > Longimicrobiaceae > Longimicrobium > Longimicrobium sp. Next base: position 26,262 of record DASUYB010000029.1, read on the forward strand.
CCCCACCGTCCGATGAAGCGAACCCTTGCCGCCGCGGCGGCGCTCGCGCTGATCGCCACCTCGCTGGCTGCGCAGGACGGCGACCCCGGCCGCGCCGTCCGCCCGCGCACCACCTACGAGGACCTGCAGATGTTCAGCCAGGTCCTCAACCAGATCCGCGTGAACCACCCGGACAGCATCGACACGCACGAGCTGTTCATGGCCGCCATCCAGGGAATGGTGCACGCCGCCGATCCGCACTCGTTCGTGATCCAGGCGGCGCGGCTCTCGCCCGAGAAGCAGCGCGAGTACCGGGCGGGGCGCATGTACCCCGTTCCCATCGACTTCCGCTTCGTGGGCGACCAGCCGGTGGTGGCCAGCGTCGGCGCCGGCTCCGAGGCCGCGCGGCAGGACATCCTCCCCGGCGACGTGCTGGTCTCCATCGACGGGCGCCCGGTGCAGGCGGAAAGCCCGTTCGAGCTCGACGTCACCCTCGCGGGGGCCAGGAACAGCACGGTGCGGCTGCGCTTCGAGCGCGAGCGGGTGGACGGGTCCGTCGTGGAGCTCGACCGCGTGGTGAAGCGCGAGCGGGTGGAGGAGGGCACCGCCGTCCCCACGTCGTTCATGCTCGACGGGACGACGGGGTACGTGCGCGTGACCACCTTCGCCAACGAGAAGGCGGCGGAAGACATGCACGCCGCGCTGGTCGCCCTCGAGCGGCAGGGGATGCAGCGGCTGGTCTTGGACCTCCGCGACAACGGCGGGGGGATGGTGGACGAGGCGGCCCGCGTGGCCAGCGAGTTCCTCCCCAGTGGCGCGGTGATCTACAGCGCGTCGGGGCGCAAGGCCGAGATCGCGAAGACGCAGCGGGTGACGCACTCGTTCCTGAGCCCCGGCGGGCGCCAGTATCCCGTGGTCCTGCTGGTGGATGGGGGGACGGCCAGCGCGTCGGAGATCGTGGCCGGCGCGCTGCAGGACCACGACCGCGCGCTGGTCGTCGGCCGGCCGACCTTCGGCAAGTCGCTGCTGATGCAGGGCTTTCCGATGACCGACGGCTCCATCATCGAGCTGGTGATCGGACACGTGAGCACGCCCTGCGGCCGCGTGATCCAGCGCCAGTACCGCGGCATGGCGCGCGGCGAGTACTTCCGCCTGGCCCACGCCGCGCGCGACACCGCCGGCCGCCCCTCGTGCCGGACGGACCGCGGACGGACCGTCTATGGCGGCGGCGGCATCTACCCCGACGTGGTGCTGGAGGAGAACGAGGGCGCGCCGCTGTGGCTGGCGCGGCTGTACGAGGACGACGTGGTGACGCGCTGGATGAACGCCTGGCTGGCCGCGCACCCCGACGGCCTGGGGACGATGGAGGCCTTCGCCGCGAACCCGGTGCTCCCCGCCGGCGCGCTGGCGGACTTCCGCGCCTTCGCGCAGCGCCAGGGCCTCCCCGTCCCCGACGGCGCGGACGCCGACGCGCGGCTGCAGCGCTCGCTCGCCGCCGCGCTGGCGGGGACGAAGTGGGGCGCGCCGGGCTACTACCGCGTCCGCGCCGTGCTCGACCCGCAGGTGCGCCAGGCCGTCGCGCAGTTCCCCCGCGCCGCGCAGATCCTCGGCGGGCAGTAACGCCTTCCCCGGTCGCCCCGGCGCGCGGGCCGCGCCGGGGCGATCGCATCATCATCCCGCAACTCCTTTGATGACAATGCGCTCTTCACCCATCCTCATCGCCCTCGCGCTCGCCGCGGCGACGCCGGTCTCGTCTCCCGCGCAGCAGACCGCGCCGCGCCGGCCGCAGCTTCCCGCGCAGGCAGACACGAACGACGCGTCGGCCTACTATCGCTTCGGGCTCGACCGCCTCTCGGCGGAGCCGCGGCAGGCGGCGGACGCGTTCTGGTGGGCGTCGCGGCTGGACCCGCACTGGGCCGACCCGCTGTACGCGCGCCGCGCGGCGCTGCTGATGGCCGACCGCCGACTGCTGCTGGGCTACTACGCCGGCGTGGAGAGCGTGTGGCGCGACCCCGGCGTGCAGCGCGCCGACTCGCTGGCCGCGCACGCGCTGGAGATGGACCCGTTCCTGTCGCGCAACCTCGAGGACGAGCTGGCGCGCGCGTACCTGGCCGCCGCCATCGACCGCGACACCCGCGGCGGCTCCACCTCCGACCGGCTGACCGACGTGGAGCTGCGGGTGGTGACGGACGAGATCCTGTCGCACCAGACCCCGGGCACGCGCGCCTGGCTGGCCGCGGCCGACGGGCAGCTGGAGACCGCGCTGCAGTTCTACGAGACGGCCATCCGCCAGGCGCGCTACAAGAGCGACCTGTACGCCGACAAGGCGCGCGTGCTGGTGCAGCTCGGCCGCTTTCCCGAGGCGCTGGCGGCGCTGAGCTCCGCGGTCGCCGAGCGTACGCGCGAGGATAACCGCCGTCTCGTCGTGCTCTACAACTCCAAGGCGCACTTCCAGCAGACGGCGGGCGCCATCCACGCGCGGATCGGGCACGCCGACTCGGCGCGCGCGGCGTACGGCGCGGCGCTGCAGGAGGACCTGTCGTTCGCCTACGCGCACGCGCACCTGGCGGCGCTCTCCGTCGCCGCGGGCGACCAGGCCGGCGCGTTCGGCGAGCTGGAGCTGGCGGTGCAGATCCGTCCCAGCGACCCCGGCCTGCGCGTGGACGCGGCGACCGTCCTCGCCGCGGCGGGTCAGATCGAGAAGGCGGTGGAGCACCTGAAGCAGGCGGTGGAGCTGGATCCCTGGTACGCCGACCCGTACCTGATGCTGGGCCGCCTCCACGACGCCAGCGGCATGCGCGACGACGCGGTGAAGTACTACCAGGGCTTCCTGGCCCACGCGGCCCTCCGGCACCCGCAGTACGCCTGGGCGCAGCAGCGTATCGCCGAGCTCCGCGCGGCGGCGCAGTGATCTGAAAAACGGGTCTCACACGGAGGGAACGGAGGAAACGGAGGAAGATCGGTTCCGCACCGTCATCCCTCCGTTCCCTCCGTTTCCTCCGTGTGATTTCATTCTTTATGTGATCGGGAGATCGGCCGGCGGGTCGCGGTGGTGATACAAGGATTGTACAGGGAATCCGCGCGCGGGTGTTGCGCGCGGGCCACAGCGGCGGTTATCTGTTTCGGTGCGACCGCGTTGCGCGTCGCATCTCCCCCCGACCAACCATCATCCCCCCGCTCGCGGAGGTTTGTCTTTGCGCCGTCCGCCGACCCGCCGCCGCACCCGTATCCCCATCTCCCGTAACGTCGTTCGGCCGGCGGGGAGGCGCGGATGATCGCGCGCGCCGTCGGCTCCAACGTGCCGCGCAAGGACGGCCAGGCGAAGGTCACCGGCGCCGCGAAGTACATCGACGACCTGCACTTCCCGGGGATGCTGCACGGGCGGACCATCCGCTCCACCGTCCCCCGCGGCACCATCCGCTCCATCCGCCCCGCCTTCGGCGCGGAGGACGGCTTCACCCTGGTCGACCACCGCGACGTGCCGGGGATGAACGCGGTGGCGATGATCGAGCTCGACCAGCCGTTCCTGGCCGAGACGGAGATCCGCCACCTCGCCGAGCCCATCCTCCTCCTCGCCCATGAGGACCGAGAGACGCTGCTGGCCGCCGAGGTGGAGATCGAGTACGACACGGTGCCGCCGCTCCTCGATCCCCGCGCGTCGGAGCGCGTCTTCAAGCACATCCGCATCGACAAGGGCGACGTGGACGCCGCGCTGGCCACGGCGGAGATCGTGATCGAGGGCGAGTACCGCACCGGCGCGCAGGAGCACGTCTACATCGAGACGAACGGCGTGATCGCCGTCCCCGTGGACGACGGCGGGATCACCGTCTACGGCTCGCTGCAGTGCCCGTACTACGTGCATAAGGCGCTCAAGGCGCTGCTCGCGCTCCCCGACGAGCGCGTGCGCGTGGTACAGACGGAGACGGGCGGCGGCTTCGGCGGCAAGGAGGAGTACCCGTCGCTGATCGCCGGGCACGCGGCGCTGCTGGCGATAAAATCCGGCTGCCCGGTGAAGATCGTATACGACCGGGTGGAGGACATGCTGGCGACGACCAAGCGCCACCCCTCCATCGTCCGCCACCGCACCGGCGTGACGCGCGAGGGGCGGCTGGTGGCGATGGACATCGAGGTGCTGCTCGACGGTGGCGCGTACTGCACGCTCTCGCCCGTGGTCCTGTCGCGCGGGTGCATCCACGCGGGCGGGCCGTACCGCTGCGACCACGTGCGCATCGACGGCCGCGCGGTGATGACGAACAGCCCGCCCAACGGCGCCTTCCGCGGCTTCGGCGCGCCGCAGACGCAGTTCGCCACCGAGGTGCACATGGAGCGCATCGCCGAGGCGCTGGGGATGGACCCCGTCGCCCTGCGCGAGCGGAACGCGCTCCGCCCCGGCGACACCACGGCGACGGGGCAGGTGATGCAGGGCGACTGCTCGGCGATCGAGGTGCTGCACGAGACCGTGCGCCGCAGCGACTTCCATCGCAAGCGCGGGGAGTTCGCGGGAACGGGGCGGGGGATCGGGCTCGCGCTCTTCTTCCACGGCTCGGGCTTCACCGGCAGCGGCGAGGTGATGCTGAAGTCGCGCGCCGCGCTGGAGACGTGTGACCGCGGGGTCCGCATCCTCGTCGCATCTACGGAGATCGGGCAGGGGACGCGGACCATGCACGCGCAGATCGTGGCCGACGCGCTCGGCATCCCCTTCGACGACGTGGAGCCCGCGCAGCCCGACACCTTCGTCGTCCCCGACAGCGGCCCCACCGTGGCCTCCCGGACCTGCATGGTGGTGGGGGGGATCCTGCAGCGCTGCGGCGAGGACCTCCGGACGCAGCTGGGCGGCCTCCATCCCGCCGAGCACTTCCGCCGCTTCGGCCCCGTGCGCATCATCCGCGAGTACGAGAAGCCCGGCGACGTCACCTGGAGCGACGAGACCTACCGCGGCGACGCCTATCCGACGTACGGCTGGGGATGCGCGGTGGTGGAGGTGGAGCTCGACCCCGACACCTTCGAGGCGCGCGCCACCTCCATCGTCACCGCGCAGGACGTGGGGAAGGCCATCCACCCCGTCCTCGTCCGCGGGCAGATCGAGGGCGGCACCGCGCAGGCGCTGGGGTGGGCGCTGAACGAGCGCGTGGTGACGCGCGACGGCGCGATGGCCAACGCGACGCTCACCAACTACACCATCCCCACCACGCTCGACACGCCGCGGATGGAGGTGGTGGTGATGGAGAACCTCAGCAAGCACGGACCTTTCGGCGCCAAAGGCGTGGGCGAGATGCCGATGGACGGCCCCGCCGCCGCCGTGGTGAACGCCGTCCGCCACCTGGGCCTGGACGTGCGCGAGATCCCCGCCGTCCCCGAGCTGCTGATGGACGCGCCCCGCATCGAGTCCGCCGCGGAGCCGGTGGCGGCCTGAGGATCTCACGGGCGGAGATGCTCGTGACGCGAGCGGTGTCATCCTGAGGGAGCGCCGCACCGCGCCCCGGTCGGCGCCGAATCAGAGCGCGACCGAAGGATCTGCTCGACCCACGGAGATGCCGGTACTTCGGGCAGATCTCGAGGTGGCCCGGCAAGATCCTTCGGGCGCGGCAAGCATCGGTGCGGACGCGCGTTACGGCGCCCGCGCCCTCAGGATGACATCCGACGGGGTGTCGCGCGTCCGGACCCTCTCCGGACGATGTCGGAGACGGCTTCCGGTGCGCGATAATCCGTGGTTCGGACACAGTTTCCCCGAGGACAGCATGAGCGACCCGTTGATGGAGATCCCGGAGCCGGCACGGTCGGAGCTCTTCGCGCTGTCCACCACCATCATGCCGCCGGCCCGGCAGCTCCTGGAGAACAACCACGCGATCTTCCCCTTCGGCATCGAGCTGCGCGCCGACGGCAGCAGCGGCGTGCTGATGACGGGGCTGACGGAGGAGGAAGAGCAGGACCCCGCCGCCAGCCGCGAGCTGCTGCGCGAGCTGGTGCGCCGCAAGGCCGCCGAGGGCACCGTCCGCGCCGCCGCCATCGCCTTCGACACCCGGACGCTGCAGGCCGAGGCCGACGTGGCGCTCGACGCCGTCTGCGTGAGCCTGGAGCACGTCGACGGCCACGCGCTGGACGTCTTCGTCCCCTTCAAGAAGGGCTGGTTCGGCTACAGCTACCGCAACATCTTCATGCTCGGCGCCTCCTGCCGCATCTTCGCCCCCGCCGCCGCCGCGGAGAACGGCCGGTGACGGTGCGATCCACATCTCCATCCACGACCTGATGCGCTTCACCCTGAACGGCGCGCCGGCGGAAGTCGGCGCGCACCCGATGAGGCGGCTGCTGGACGTGCTGCGCGAGGAGTGCGGCCTGACCGGCACCAAGGAAGGGTGCGGCGAGGGCGAGTGCGGCGCCTGCACCGTGCTGGTCGACGGCGAGCCGGTGTGCGCCTGCCTCGTCCCCTTCGCGCAGGTGGCGGACGCGGAGGTGACGACGATCGAGGGGCTCGGCGGCGACCACCCGCTGCAGCGCGCGTTCGCCTCGCTCGGCGGCGCGCAGTGCGGCATCTGCACGCCGGGGATGATCATGATGGCGACGAAGCTGCCGCCCAACTCCACCCTCGACGACGTGCGCGCGGGTCTGGCCGGCAACCTCTGCCGCTGCACCGGCTACGAGGCCATCTACCGTGCCGTGCTCGAGGCCGCCGCGGAGACGGCGGAGGCGCCCGCGTGAAGACCGCCGTCACCCCCCTCACCCTCCTGCAGCCCGGGACACTGGCCGACGCGCTGGCCATGCTGCGCGACGAGGGCCCGCTGGTGCCGCTGGCCGGCTGCACCGACGTGTACGTGACGCTGAACTTCGGCACCCAGCCCGCGACGCGCTTCGTCGATCTCTGGGGATTGGACGAGCTGCGCGGGATCGCGGAGATGGACGGCGGCGTGCGCGTGGGCGCGCTGGCGACGCACACGGAGCTGCAGCGCTCGCCGCTGATCCGGGAGCGCCTGCCGATCCTGGTCGACGCATGCAGCCAGGTGGGCGGCGTGCAGATCCAGAACCGCGGCACGCTGGCCGGCAACGTGGCCAACGCCAGCCCCGCGGGCGACACGCTGCCCGTGCTGGCGGTGGCCGAGGCTATCGTCGTGCTGCGCAGCGCGGAGGACGAGCGGCGCGTGCCCTTCACCGGCTTCTACACGGGCTACCGGGCGACGGTGATGCGTCCCGACGAGCTGATCGTGGCCATCGAGATCCCGCGCGTGGACGGCGCGCAGTGGTTCCGCAAGGTCGGCACGCGCGCCGCGCAGGCCATCAGCAAGGTGGTGATGGCCTGCGTGCGCGGCGATCAGCCCCGCGTCGCGCTGGGCAGTGTCGCGCCGACGGTGGTCCGCCTCCCCGGCACCGAGGCCGCCCTCGCCCGCGGCGCGGGGATCGACGAGGCGCGGCGCATCCTCATGGACGAAGTCACCCCCATCGACGACCTCCGCTCCACCGCCGACTACCGCAAGCGCGTCTGCGCCAACCTGCTGGCGCGCTGGTGGACGGAGACTTCCTAGCCGCGGAGCGTTCGGGATGCAGCCGCCGCCTCCGCTCCAGCCGGAGCCGCTCACGCTGCGCGAGGCGCGGGCCCGCTTCTTCGCCGAGCACGGCTTCGACGCGGACGGCGGCTACGGCAAGCGCTGGTTCCGGATCGAGACACGACCCATCCCCATCTACCTGCCAAACCTCGCATCACGCGTTGCGGCGGTTAAGCTCCACGACCTCCATCACATCGCCACCGGCTACGGCACCGACTGGCGCGGCGAGGCGGAGATCGGCGCCTGGGAGGTGGCCGGCGGGTGCGGCCGGTACTGGGCGGCGTGGCTGCTGAACTTCGGCGCGTTCGTGATCGGGCTGGTCATCGCGCCGCGGCGGACGTACCGCGCGTTCGTGCGCGGGCGGCACAGCAGGAACCTGTACGGCGGCCGCTTCCACGATTCGCTGCTGGACGAGACGGTGGGCGCGCTACGTGGGAGGCTGCAGCTCGATCGGCGGATCAACGACGCTTCGCCGGGAGATGTGGCTGCGTTCGCGGGATGGAGCGCGGTGGTGACCGCGTATCACGTGGCGGGCGTGGCGGTTGGGCTAGCGGTGATATACATGCTTTTCCGCTGGCTGCGCAGGCATTAAGTATGGGAAGGAGGATGGCGCCTCTCGCTACCGGAACCCAGATCTCGCGCGAAATCCTGCACTATGAAGATCGTCTGCCCCTCGTGCCACGTGCCGGTGGCCGCCGAAGACGTGGAGCTGTCCACCGGGCTGGCCAAGTGCCGCACCTGCAACAATGTCTTCCGCTTCAGCGACCTCCCCGGGCTGGCGCCCTCGGCGGCGCGGCCACGCCCGCCGATCGAGAAGCCGCGCAGCGTGATCGCCACCGACGCGAACGGCGAGCTGACGCTGCAATACCGGTGGTTCTCGTGGAAGTACGCCTTCCTGGCCGTCTTCTGCATCATCTGGGACGGGTTCCTGGCGTTCTGGTACACGATCGCCTTCAACATGGGGAACCCGCTGCTGATCCTCTTCCCCATCCTGCACGTGCTGGTGGGGATCTTCATCACCTACGCGACGATCGCCGGATTCGTGAACACCACATCGGTGCGGATCGACGGCACCCGGCTGCGCGTGCACCATCACCCGCTGCCGTGGGGCCGCCCCGTGGACCTGGGCATTGTCGAGGTGAAGCAGCTCTTCTGCGAGCAGAAGGTCTCGCAGACCCGCAACGGCGTGTCGGTCACGTATAACCTGAACGCGCTGATGCACGACGGCACGCGGAAGAAGATCCTCTCCAACCTCGACACGCCCGAGCTGCCGCTGTACCTGGAGCAGCACGCCGAGGCCTGGCTCCGGATGCGCGACGAGCCCGTGATCGGCGAGTTGGCGCGATAAAACGGAAGTGCGGAAGTGCGTGAGTGCGAAGTGCGCCGGCTCCCGAGTGGGAGCCGGCGCATCTTCATCCGGTTTCGGAGAATCCCTTCACGGCGGCGAGGGATGTCCTTCGACGCGGACCATCTCGGTCAGGCGGGCCAGTGCCTCGGTCCGAGGGTCGCCGAGCGAAAAGTAGCCGTGCGGACCCCTGCCGTCGTTCCCGGGATCCGGCTCGCTGGCCACGGAGCGGAGGAGCGCTATGGCGGCTGCGCGTTCCGCCTGGAGGGGCAGCTGGTCGAGAATGGGGCTGCGGACGTCCGCGTGCGCTGTTGAATGGTAGATTCGCGCAAGGCGATGTACGACTCCCGGTATCGGCATACGGTTACCGCCACGCTCTCCGGCGAACGCAATTTCGTATGCGGCATAAACTCGCACACGCTTATCGGGATTCGAAACGACCAGATGCTCCAGGCGATCCAGCAGCGAGTCCTTTCGGGCCGTGTGGGACGCTGATAGTCGGGCGATCTCGAACATGATTTCGGATCCGAGGTTGTTCGCAGCGTTTGCGCGAACACCTGCCTCGAAGCGGGACACGATGCTGTCGAGCGGCCATGTTCGCGCCGCGATCACCCGTACGCCTTGGGCTGGAAGGGACTTGGAGGCGACGAGCAGTGAAAGCAATCCCAAGGCACAGCAGCGCAGCGCGAGAGCCCGTTTGTCCATGCTGCCTCAGTCGTTTCGGTAGTGGCTCAAGAACGTTCCTTCCCGAGCGTAATAGCCGTAGTAGATCCCTGAATAGTTTCCGGTGACGATCGTTCCACCGTTGAGAAGATCCTGGGTAGCTTCATCTACCATCTTCGCACGCGGGAAAAATCCGCGTCGGACATCCTCGACGAATGTGCCCCAATTGATAGTGTTAACGCCGATCATCCGATCCAGATAGATCATCAGGTCGTTTGCCGGATCCACTGCGGCATCGTAAGCAGCCGAGTAGTGGCCGTTGTGACCCGTGCTCCCATAGCCCTCGTGGTTGTGTACCCCCCGGATATAACCCTCGGGGTCGACTCCCTGGCAGAGCGTGAACTGATACCAATTGATCAGGTTGGTGCTGCATGAACGCTGGTTCAGGCCCAGCCGCAACAGGGGAACCTGAGGAGCGTCCGGCCGCAGGCCGACGTTGACCGACGATTCTCGCTTGATGTTCAGCCGGGCAGATTCGATGTAGTGGAACCCCTGGTTCGGTCCGCTCTGAACCGTTCTGGCGACAAAGCCGTCGCCCGCGGGCGAGTATGAGTCCGGCTGCACGAAGCGCTTGGTCTCCGCACAACTCGCTGCGCCTTGCGGCAGGTTGATGCCGTTCGAGCCGCCTTGATCCGGCGTACCCCAGTAGGAGCACTGTACGCCGGTGTTTTCGCTGAAGACGGATTCGGCGTTCCGGGCCCAGCTCCATCCCCGATCAGTCACCATGAAGCTGGACACGATCTCCCGCGCGCCGCTCCCGTCGTCGAAGCGGACGGTCACCGTCCCTCCGACCACTGCCGTACCCGACCACGTCACCACCGGATCCAGGTTCTGGGAGGTGTTCCCATCCGCGTCCACGAACGTCCACGAGTGCACGACGAGATTCGCTTCTCCCTGCTTTGCGGTGTTGATGGAGCAACTGACGGTGCCGCCGCGCTGAACCGAGGCGGTGCAGGCGAGCGTCCCGGAGTTGTTGTACTCGCACGTGTAGCACGGCCCGTCGCCGCCACCCGGGGTGTCGGTACCGATCGTCGTCTCGCCGGGCGGAGGGGCGGGTTCCGGCGGCGGCGGAGGAGGCGGGGCGGGCTTGGAGATCGCGATGATCTCGTCCAGGCCGAAGCAGGTCTTGTTCTCGTCGTAGAGGTCGCCCACCTGCGAGTCGCACGGGTCCCCATTGACGGAGGTGGCCATCGTCGTCACCGTGCCGGTACGATCGGGGGTATGCGTCACCGTGTATCGCACATCCTTCGGCACGCGCAGCCACTGCTCCAGGAACCGGACGCCCGTTTGGGTGCGCGGGATGAGGCAGTTGGCGACGTACACGGGTTCCTCTCCTGGATTCTGCAGACGCAGCCGGTACTTCAGCGTACTGCCGTCGGCCGCCAGCGCTGTGGCCGGGAAGTGAAGCTCTCGGCGGGTGTAGCGATAGCGATAAAGGGGAGTCCGCACAGCTTCGCTGATATAGCAGCCGTAAGGACTCTCCGACTCACTGGCGGCCGCGCGAAGCTGCGGGCGGGCCGGTTGGGAGGCGGGCACCGACGAGGTGAACGGTTCGTCCGTGCAGGCCGAAAGTGCCGCCGCCAACGCGAGGGTGAGGAGGCGCAGAGCGCTCGTTCCGGCTGCCGCTGGTGAGAGAGTCGCCATGTTTCAATTGGGACGAGATGAAGAAAGACGGGCAAAGCAGGATCAGGTGCGGTACTGGCAGGTCAATCTCAATATGAATGTGACTTCTCAGCCCAGAGTAACGTTCGTTCTTCTCCTCGACAAGATTGGCGTTAGCTGTGCTGCGGTGGGTCCGCTGAACACGACACCGGCGGACTCACACCTCCTCCGCGATCTTCTGCTTGATCTCCGCGATCCGGGCTTCGTCGCGCTTGTAGAAGGTCCACTGCTTGATGCGCTTGGCGCGCACCAGGCCGGCGCTCGTGAGCACGCGCATGTGCTCGCTGAGCGTGGGCTGGCTCACGCCCAGCTTGTCGGCGAGGAACACCGCGCACACGCCGTCGTCCACCAGGTCGCCGTCCACCTGCGGCGGGAAGTTGGCGACGGGGTCCTTCAGCCACTCCAGGATCCGCAGCCGCCGCTCGTTCGCGAGCGCCCGGAGCGCAGACTCGATAGACATATTGCCAATTAGCTAAGTGACGTTTATCCTTTCGGAAGATGATGCCGGACGGGCGCTGGAGACAAGGGGGGAGACGATGGAGCTGGGGCTGCGGGACAGGGTGGCGCTGGTGACGGGCGCCTCGTCGGGGCTGGGGCTGGCGATCGCGCGGGAGCTGGCGGCCGAGGGCGCGCGCGTGGCGATGGTGGCGCGGCGCGGCGAGATGCTCCGCGCCGCGGCGGACGAGATCGCGGCGGCGGGCGGGCGCGCGCAGCCCATCATCGGCGACGTGCGCGAGCCCGGCGAGGCGGAGCGCTTCGTGCGCGAGGCGGAGGCGGCGCTGGGGCTGGTCGAGATCCTCGTCGCCAACGCGGGCGGGCCGCCGTCGACCACGTTCGAGACCACGACCGACGAGCAGTATCGCGCCGCCATCGAGCTGAACCTGCTCGGCTCCATCCGCCTGGCCCAGGCCGCGGTGCCGGGGATGCGCGCGCGGCGCTGGGGGCGGGTGATCTTCCTGACCTCGATGACCGCCAAGCAGCCGATCGCCGGGCTGATCCTGTCGAACACCGCGCGCGCCGGGCTGCTGGGCTTCGCCAAGACGCTGGCCAACGAGGTGGCGGCCGACGGCGTGCTGGTGAACACCGTGCTTCCGGGCCACTTCGACACCGACCGCGCCGTCGAGCTGGCCCGCATGCGCGCCGAGCGCGAGGGCCGCAGCGTGGACGAGCTGCTGCACAGCCGCACCGCCGGCATCCCCTTGGGCCGCAGCGGCGACCCGCGCGAGATGGCGGCGGTGGTCGCGTTCCTCGCCTCGGAGCGCGCGAGCTTCGTCACCGGCACCGCCCTCCAGGTCGACGGCGGCCAGATCGCCGGCCTGTTCTGATGTGATGATGTGATAATGGGCGGATACGCGCCTCGGTGTCATTCCGAGGGAGCCCGCACGCCGCGATCGCGTCTGCGCCGAAGCATGCGGGCGACCGAGGAATCTACTCGCCCCCGCGGAGATGCCGGCTCGTCGTGCAGATCACCTGGCGGGGGAAAGTAGATCCTTCGGTCGGCGCCAGAGTTTGGTCCGTACGCAGGATTCGGTGAGGCGCCTCCCTCAGGATGACATCGGGGTGGGCTCCGTCGCACTCACGCACTCACGCACTTTCGCACTTTGACGGAGAGTCCGGCATGCCACGGGAGAGCTTCACGAGCGAGCGGCTGGGTCCGCCGGCGGGGCCGTTCTCGCAGGCGGTGAGCGGGCCGGGGGATGCGGTCTACCTCAGCGGCCAGGTGGGCACCGACGCGTCGGGGCGGCTCGTCGACGGCGGCGTGGCGGCGCAGACGGAGCAGGCGCTGCGGAACCTCCAATCCGTGCTCGAGGCCGCCGGGCGCACGCTGGATGACGTGGTGCGCGTGGGCGTCTACCTCGCCGACATGAGCGACTTCTCCGCGATGAACGCGGTCTACGCGCGCTGGTTCGCCGAGCCGTATCCCGCGCGCACCACTATCGGCGTGGCGGCGCTGCCGCTGGGCGCGGCGGTGGAGATCGACCTGGTGGCGCGATGAGTGGCGGCGGCGCGTACGAGCGCCTCATCTCCCTCCTCAACACGGAGGGCGCGGCGTACCGGCTGATCGACCACGCGCCCGAGGGGCGGACGGAGATCGTCAGCGCGATGCGCGGCAACGAGCTGGCGGCCGCGGCCAAGTGCATCGTGCTGATGGTAAAGATCGGGAAGAAGACCACGCGCCACGTCTTGGCCGTCGTCCCCGGCGACGCACGGCTGGACCTGGGCGCGGTGAAGGCGCTGCTCGGCGCCACCTACGCCGCGTTCGCCAGCGCGGACGTGGCGGAGGAGCTGGCGGGGAGCGTCGTCGGCACCGTGCTGCCGTTCGCGTTCGACGCGCGGCTGGAGCTGATCGCCGACCCCGCGCTGCTGCGGCACGACGAGCTGTTCTTCAACGCGGGGCGGCTGGACCGCTCCATGGCCCTGCGCACGCGCGACTACGTGCGCATCGCGCGGCCGCGCTTCGAGCGGATCGCGCTGGAGCCGGCGGCGGCGCCGGCCTGACCATCACCCTCCACCGGCGGGAGACGCCCATGGCGCACCGTTTCGTCATCGCCGACGTGTTCACCGACCGCGCGTTCGGCGGCAACCAGCTGGCCGTCATCCCCGATGCGCGCGGCATCTCCGACCGCGCCATGCAGACGCTGGCGCGCGAGTTCAACTTCTCCGAGACCACCTTCGTGCTCCCGCCGCGCGCGTCCGGGCACGCGTACCAGCTGCGCATCTTCACCCCCGCCACCGAGCTGGCGTTCGCCGGGCACCCGACCGTGGGCACCGCGGCCGTGCTCGCGCGGCTGGGGCGGATCGAGACGCAGGACGGCGCGGCGAGCATCGTCTGCGAGCTGGGCGTCGGCCCCGTCTCCGTCGACGTGCGGCTGGACGGCGAGCGCACCTTCGCGCGGCTGAGCCTGGAGGCGACGATCGAGATGCCGCCGACGCATCCCTCTCCCGCGGACGCGGCGGCGGCGCTCTCGCTTCCCGCGGACGCGGTGCGCGAGGCATGGTTCGCCACCGTCGGCACCGCCTTCGCCTTCGTCCACGTCGCCGACCGCGAGGCGGTGGACGCGGCCGTGATCGACCGCGCGGCGTGGTCGCGGCACTTCGAGCGCGCGTTCTCGTCGGCCATCTTCTTCTTCGCGGGCGACCTGTCCGCGGGGAGCCGGCTGTACGCGCGAATGGTGGCGCCGGGGTTCGGCGTCGAGGAGGACGCGGCCACGGGCTCGGCGGCGGCCACGCTGGCCGGCTGCCTGGCGGACCGGCTGCCGGAGCGCGACGGCGTCTTCGCCTGGACCATCAATCAGGGGGTGAAGATGGGGCGCCCCAGCTTGATCGAGGCCGCGGCGGAGAAGCGCGATGGGCGCGCGGTGCGGGTGATGGCGGGCGGGGGGACGGTGGTCGTGGCCGAGGGGAACATCTCCCTGCCCGAGGGGTTTTGAGAAGAGCCGCGCGGCTGCGGGTGATGTAAGTGCTGGACGCACCCGCAGTTGCGCGGAACCCGAGAAGGTGATATCTTTATCGCCATTGGTTGGAGGGCCGCCGGTGCGCCGGCGGACTCGCGGGGCGCTGAGCCCCACGGTGTCCACGCCCGATGTCGAACCTGCAACGAAGGAGGTGATCCCTTGTCCAATACGACTGCTGCCTGCATCCTGACCCGGGCAAGCGATCGCCGCTCCGGCCTCTGAGCCGAGCAACGAGCGAACTTCTCCGCGCGACGCGGGGTGCCAAGCGGCATCGCGTCGGGAAGCGGCAGAACAAGGCACCACCGGCCACACGGCCGGTGGTGCTTTTTCTTTGCTGTCGCGGCGCCGGGCGATATCATCTCCGCGTCGGGCAGGTTCGGAACGATGCGAGTGAACTCGCGGCTAAAACGGCACGCAGTCCGCCTTCGCGGACTTCCCCAGGCCAATTCCCCTTCGTCTCCCCCAGTCCTCCCGTGGACTTCGTCCTGATCGCCCCGTCCCTCTACACGATCGTTCTCCTCGCCACCATCGCTGCCTGCGCGATCGCTTCGATCGTGGCGACGGAGCGAGGGTGGAAGCGCGGCGTCTACGTCTTCAAGCCAGTGACGACGCTGCTGATCATCGCGCTGGCGGCGTTCCAGCACAGCTCATTCTCCACGTATCAGATTCTCATCATCGGCGGGCTCGTCTTCTCGCTGGCGGGCGACGTGTTCCTGATGCTGCCGCGGGACCGCTTCGTGGCGGGCCTCGTCTCCTTCCTCGTCGCACACCTGCTGTACATCCGTGCGTTCGTGTACTTCGGGTTCGCGGCGACGTGGTGGGTCATGCTGCCGCTCGCCGTCTACGCGGCGGTGCTGCTGCGGGTGCTGCTGCCGCACGTCGAGCGCAAGCTGAAGGTGCCGGTGATCGTCTACGCCTCCGTGCTGCTGGTGATGGCGTGGCAGGCCGTGGAGTGCGCGCTGGCGGGTGGAGACCTGGACGTTCCCGGCCCCATCCTCGCGCTGCAGGCATGGCTGGCGGCGGCGGGCGCGATGCTGTTCGTGGCGTCGGACTCGGCGCTTGCGGTGAACCGCTTCGTCCGGCACTTTCGCGGTGCGGACGCCCTGGTGCTGGCCACCTACTTCGCCGCGCAGACGCTCATCGCCCTCTCCATCCGCTGACTTGAATCGACCCCCCCGCGAAACCGTGCTCCGCTCCGCGCACGTGGTGACGCCCGACGGCGTGGCCGCGGCCGCGGTGTGGGTGAAGGACGGCCGCATCGCCGCCGTGCGCGCCTTCGCCGACGTGCCCGCGGGCGTCGAGGTGGTCGAATGCGGCGACGAGGTGCTGATGCCGGGGCTGGTGGACACGCACGTCCACGTCAACGAGCCCGGCCGCACCGATTGGGAGGGGTGGGACACGGCCACGCGCGCCGCCGCCGCCGGCGGGGTGACCACGCTGGTGGAGATGCCGCTCAACAGCATCCCCGCGGTGACCGACGCCGCCGCGCTGCGCGAGAAGTGCGATGCTGCCGAGGGACGCGTGCACGTGGACGTGGGATTCTGGGGCGGCGTGGTCCCCGGCAACGCGGGCGAGCTGCGGGAGATGTGGGACGCGGGCGTGCTCGGCTTCAAGTGCTTCCTCTCCCCCTCCGGCGTGGACGAGTTCCCGCACGCATCCGAGGCCGACCTGCGCCGGGCGATGCCGATCCTGCGCGAGCTCGGTGCCCCGCTCCTCGTCCACGCCGAGGACCCGCGCGTGCTCGACGCGGCCGCGGCGGGGCTGGGCGATGCGGATCCGACGCGCTACGAGACCTGGCTCGCGTCGCGCCCGCCTGAGGCGGAGGTCGCGGCGGTGGAGATGCTGGTGCGGCTGGCGCGCGAGACCGGCGCGCACGTGCACGTGGTCCACGTCTCCGCCGCCGAGGCGCTGCAGGCGATCCACGCCGCGCGCGACGAGGGCGTCGCCATCACCTGCGAGACCTGCCCGCACTACCTGCACTTCGCGGCGGAGGACGTGCCCGACGGCGCGACGGAGATGAAGTGCGCGCCGCCCATCCGCGGCGCGGGGAACCGCGAGGACCTGTGGACGGCGCTCGGCGCGGGGTGGATCGACCTGGTGGCGACGGACCATTCGCCCTGCCCGCCGGAGATGAAGCTGCGCGAGCAGGGCGACTTCGTGCGCGCGTGGGGCGGGATCGCGTCGCTGCAACTGGGGCTGGCGGCCGTCTGGCGCGGCGCGCGGGAGCGCGGCTACACTCCCGCGCACCTGGCGCAGTGGATGTCGGCCGCGCCGGCGCGGCTGGCGGGGCTGCACGCGCGCAAGGGCGCCATCGCCCCCGGCCGCGACGCCGACCTGGTGGTGTGGGAGCCCGACGCCGAGTTCCTGGTGGAGCCCGGCCGCCTCTTCCATCGCCACAAGCTGTCGCCGTACGTGGGCTCCGTGCTCCCCGGCGTCGTCCACCAGACCTGGGTGCGCGGCGCAAAGGTGTTCAATGCCGGCGAGATCGTCTCCCCCGCGACGGGGCGATTGCTGCTGCGCACGGAGATCTGAGCCGCGCCGGGGTGAAGTCCGCGAAGGCGGACTGCGTGTGGTTGTAGCCGCGACTTCAGTCGCATCGTCCGACCCCGATCCGCCGTTGAGAGTTGGAGATGAGCAGATGAGCACCGTGCGCAACATCACCGCCGAGTACGGCCGCATCGGCGAGCACTGGTCGCCGCGGGTGATCGCGGCGGCCAACGGACAGTTCATCAAGCTGGCCAAGGTGCAGGGCGAGTTCGTCTGGCACGACCACGCGGCCGAGGACGAGGTCTTCATCGTCTTCCGCGGCCGCCTCACCCTGAAGTTCCGCGACCGCCCCGACGCCGTGCTCGGCGAAGGCGACCTCTACGTCGTGCCGAAGGGCGTCGAGCACTGCCCCGTGGCCGAGGAAGAGACGTGGGTGATGCTGGTCGAGCCCGCGCAGACCACGCACACCGGCGACGTCGAATCGCCGATGACGAAGTCGATCGAGGACCAGATCCGCGACGGCGGGATCGCCATCTCCAGCGCTGCTTCGTAAATGATCGACTTCACCGAGATGGTGGACCTGGCGTCCGAGCGGCTGGGCGGCGCGGTGGTGGCGGCGAACGACGAGTTCTTCGCGCCGAAGGAGAACCTGCTCAAGCCGTCCGAACCCGAGTGGCGCGAGGGCGAGTACACCGAGCGCGGCAAGTGGATGGACGGCTGGGAAACGCGCCGCCGCCGCGAGCCGGGCTACGACTGGGCCATCATCCGCCTGGGCGTGCCCGGCGTGATCCACGGCGTGGTCGTCAACACCGCCTTCTTCCGCGGCAACTATCCCGAGGAGTTCTCGCTCGAGGCGTGCGACCTCTCCGGCGTCCCCTCGCCCGAGGCGCTGGCGGCGGCGGAGTGGACGGAGATCATCCGCAGGACGCCGCTGCAGGGGAACGCGCCCAACCCGTTCATCGTCGGCGACGGCCGCCGGTGGACGCACCTGCGGCTCAACATCTTCCCCGACGGCGGCGTGGCGCGGCTGCGCGTGCACGGCGTGGCGCGTCCCGACTTCCCCGCCTTCGTCCGCGCCGGCGGCGAGATCGACCTGGCGGCGATGGAGAACGGCGGCTGGGTGGAGATCTGCAGCGACATGTTCTTCGGGCACCGCCAGAACCTGATCCTCCCCGGCCGCTCGCGGTTCATGGGCGACGGATGGGAGACGCGCCGCCGCCGCGGCCCCGGCCACGACTGGACCATCGTCCGCCTCGCCGCGCCCGGCACCATCCACCGGGTGGAGATCGACACCGATCACTTCAAGGGGAACGCTCCGGACCGCTGCACGCTGGAGGGGATCTACGCGCCGGAGCTGGACGGTGACGCTCTCGCCGCGGCGGACTTCTGGCGGCCGCTCCTCCCCGAGCGGAAGCTGCAGCCGCACGCCCGGCATCGCTGGGAAGACGAGCTGGCGGAGACGGATTCGGTGACGCACGTGCGCCTCTCTATCTTCCCCGACGGCGGCGTGGCGCGGCTGCGGGTGTTTGGCACGCTGGAGGAGCCCGAGCGGTGACGCTCGCCGAGCTGAACGCGCTCCCGGACGACGAGGCTGCCGCGGCGCTGCTCACCTGCTGCGGCTCGCCCCGCTGGGCGCGCGGGATGGCGGCGCGGCGCCCGTTCGCGGGGATGGACGATGTGCTGGCCGCGGCGGACGAGACCTGGTGGGCGCTGGACCCGGCGGACTGGGACGACGCCTTCGCCGCGCACCCGCGCATCGGCGAGCGCAAGGCGGCGCCGGCGCAGACCGCGCAGGCCGCCGCGTGGTCCGCGCAGGAGCAGGCCGGCGCCGCCTCCGCGGGCGAGGACGTGGCCGCCGCGCTGGCGGAGGGGAACCGCGCGTACGAGCGGCGCTTCGGCCGCATCTACATCGTCTGCGCCACGGGAAAGACGGCGGAGGAGATGCTGTCCATCCTCCGCGCGCGCCTCGATAATGATCCCCGGACGGAGTTGCGCGTGGCCGCGGGCGAGCAGGCGAAGATCACCCGCCTGCGGCTGGATAAGCTGATCGCGGGGTGATGGCGGGGGCTGCATTCGTGCTTTGGGCGGAGATTTGCGCGGCCGCGGGCGCCCTCACCCCGTGCCTTAGAGCACTCGCCCTCTCCCGATAACGGGAGAGGGTAGGGTTTCGAGCAGCGGTTTGGCCGTGGGAGGGGTCGCGTGGCAGGTACGATGCATCCCCCCAACCCGCCGAAGCCTTTCCCCGAGCTGAGGTCTCCCCCCTTCTCCCGTTATCGGGAGAAGGGGGGCCAGGGGGGTTGAGGGCCCTCGCGCGCAGCGCGACCCCGCTGTTCTGGATCATCACCACCTAACCCACGACCACGATGAGCGCGATCACCACGCACGTGCTGGACACCATGCGCGGGCTGCCGGCGATGGGCATCGCCGTTCTGCTGGAGCGCGCCGACGAGAACGCGCAGATGCAGACCGTCGCGCGCGGCATCACCAACAGCGACGGGCGCGTGCTCGACCTCCTCCCCGCGGGCGAGACGCTGGAGCCGGGGACGTACCGCCTGAGCTTCGACACCGGCGCGTACTTCACCGCCACGGGCGGGGAGGGCTTCTATCCCGAGGTGTCCATCGTCTTCGCCGCGCGCGAGGGCGAGACGCACTATCACGTGCCGCTGCTGCTGAGCCCGTACGCCTACTCCACCTACCGCGGGAGCTGACGCATGCCCGCGGCGCTCGGCCCCAACAACTACGGCAAGTCGCGCGTGCGCCTGTTCCGCGTCACGCGCGACGGCCCGCGGCACGACGTCAGCGACCTCACCGTGGACGTCGCCGTCGAGGGGCGCTTCGAGGCCGTCCATCTCCAGGGCGACAACGCCGAGGTGCTGCCAACGGACACCATGCGCAACACCGTCTACGCGTTCGCGAAGCTGCATCCCGTGGAGCCGGTCGAGGGGTTCGGGCGCGCGCTGGCGCAGCACTTCCTGGGTGAGGCGCGCGAGGCCGAGCGCGTGCGCATCCGCATCGCCAAACATGGATGGGGGCGGATGACGGTGGGCGGGCGGCCGCACACGCACAGCTTCGTGCGCGGATCGGGCGAGCGGCGGATGGCCTGGGTCTTCGCCGACCGTGGCGCGGTGCGCTTCGAGGCGGGGATCGAGGAGCTGGAGGTGCTCAAGACCACCCAGTCCGCGTTCGAGGGCTACATCCGGAACCAGTACACGACGCTGCCGGAGACGAAGGACCGCATCTTTGCCACCATCGTCTCCGCGCGCTGGAAGTACGCGAGCGAGCCGGCGGACCTCGACGCCACCTTCGAGGCCGTCCGCACGGCGATGCTGGAGACGTTCGCGGACCACGACTCCAAGTCCGTGCAGCAGACGCTCTACGCGATGGGCGCCGCAGCCATCGACGCCGCGCCGGAGGTGAGCGAGATCCGCCTCTCCCTTCCCAATCGCCACCACCTGCTGTTCGACATCGGGCGGTTCGGGCTGGAGAACCCCAACGAGGTGTTCGTCCCCACCACCGAACCCTACGGCCTGATCGAGGCCACGGTGCTGCGGACGTAATCCGGCGACAGTCCAGAACAGCGGGGTCGCGCTGCGCGCGAGGGCCCCTCATCCCCCCCGGCCCCCCTTCTCCCGATAACGGGAGAAGGGGGGAGACCTCAGCGCGAGGATGCGAGCTTCGGTCTTGACGATGGTCCGGGGCGGGGCGCCCGGCGGGGTGTCTCCATCGATCGAAACGTTGAACCTCAACCGCATCTGGAGATGAGAACTCCTTCGCGAATCCTGAGATCGGCGTGCGTCGCGCTCGTCGTCGCGGTGGCGGCGGGGCGGGCGGAGGCGCAGCGGGTGCACACGCCCGAGCCGGGGTCGCCCGAGCGGCGGCTGCTGATGGACGCGCTGCGCATCCGCATGCAGCGCGAGCTGAACCGGCCGATGATCTTCCAGGTGCGCCAGCTGCGCGTGCTGGGGAGCTGGGCGTTCGCCGAGGTGGTGCCGCGCAAGCCCGACGGCTCGCCGTTCGACTACCGCGGCACGCGCTACGAGGAGGCCCGCAACGAGGGGATGATGGACGACGCCAGCGTGGCCGTCCTCCACCGCACCGGCGGCCAGTGGCGCGTCGTGCGCATCGCCATCGGCCCCACCGACGTGGCGTGGCTGGGATGGGACAGGGAGCTCGGCGCCCCGCGCGCCGTCTTCCCGTACCCCTGACGCGATCGGACGAAAACGATCAATGGAGAGGCGCCCCCCCGGTCGGCGCCTCTTTCGCTTTCCCGCCCGCCGCGTAGGTTGGCGGGGCCTGCGGATTGCATCGGCGCGCGGGGCACGAATCCGCCGGTGGAGCCCGCCGACGCACGACCCTTCCGGAGATGGACTGACGGTGAACCGAGAGTACCACCGCTGGTACAGCCCGTCGCTCGGCCGCGACATGGAGATGCTGGTGTTCGGCTGGGGCGGCGCGCGGCTGCTGGTGTATCCCACCTCGATGGGGCGCTACTTCGAGTGGGAGGACCGCGGGATGATGGACGCGCTCGGCGAGCACATCGACCGCGGCTGGCTGCAGGTGTTCTGCGTCGACAGCGTCGACGCGGAGAGCTGGTACGCCAAGGGAAGGCATCCGCACGACCGCGCGGTGCGGCAGGGGCAGTACGAGGACTACATCCTCCGCGAGGTGCTCCCCTTCAGCCAGGGCCGCAACGGCAACTCCTACCTGATCGCCACCGGCGCCAGCTTCGGCGCCTACCACGCCGTCAACATCGGCCTGCGCAACCCGTGGACGTTCAACCGCGTGCTGGGGATGAGCGGCCTGTACGACATCCGCGAGCAGACCGACGGCTACTACGACGACGCCATCGCGGCGCAGAACCCCTCGCACTACGTCAGCCGCATCGACGACCCGCACCGGCTGGAGGCGATGCGGCGGATGGACGTCATCCTGGCCACCGGCCGCGACGACAGCTTCGTGGGCAACAACGAGTACCTGTCGCGGATCCTGTGGGAGAAGGGGATCGGCAACGCGCTGCGCCTGTGGGACGGCTGGGCCCACGACTGGCCCTGGTGGAAGGACATGGTGCGGATGTACGTCGGCGGGCACGATTAGGGGACAGGGCACAGGGGACAGGGACAGCAGGGAGGGGACGGACGGAGGCTGCTGCGAGGGGCGCCGGCGCGGCCGCGGGCGGCCCCCTCCCCCGGCCCCTCCCCCGCTGCGCAGGGGAGGGGAGAACTCAGTGCGGGGCGGGCATTTGCGTGAGGGATGCGCGCCCGGAGGGCCGGGACGCCGCCGCGCTTGCACCGTCGCCGCGTGACGCGAGGATGACGGGCGCGGCGGTGGCCCGGCGCGGTTGGGCACAGTTGTATCGTGCCCTACCGCGCGCGCAGCCCGGCCCCCGCGCAGCGGGGGACACGCCCGAACCACGAAGTCCAATCAGTTTCTCGTAGATCGTAACTCGCACGGGGGGATGAAGATGACGCTGAAGGTCGGCCTGATCGTGGGGCGCGAGTGGTCGTTCCCCCCCGCGTTCATCGACGAGGTGCAGCGGCGCGACCAGGGCGTCGTGGCCGAGTACATCAAGCTCGGCGCGCCGCGTATGGACGAGCCCTGCGAGTACGCGGTGATCATCGACCGCATCTCGCACGAGGTGCCGTTCTACCGCACCTTCCTCAAGCAGGCGGTGCTGCAGGGGTGCACCGTGGTCAACAACCCCTTCATGTGGACCGCCGACGACAAGTTCTTCGGCGCCGCGCTGGCCACCAGGCTCGGGATCGCGCACCCGAAGACGGTCGTGCTGCCGAACAAGGAGTACATCCCCGGCATCGTGCACGAGGAGTCGCTGCGCAACCTGCAGTATCCGCTCGACTGGCAGGGGATCGTGGAGTACGTGGGCCTCCCCTGCGTGCTGAAGGACGCGCATGGCGGCGGGTGGAAGGACGTGTACGTCTGCCGCTCGCTCGAGGAGCTTATCCACCACTACGACACGTCGGGGCTGCTGACGATGGTGGTGCAGGAGTTCATCGAGTGGGACCAGGTCATCCGCTGCATCTGCATCGGGCAGGACAAGGTGATGCCCATCAAGTACGACCCGCGCGAGCGGAAGTACCACGTGGAGCACGAGCACCTGTCGCCCGAGCTGGGCTCGCGCGTGGTGGCCGACTCGCTGAAGCTGGTGCGCGCGCTGGGATACGACATGAACTCGATGGAGTGGGCGGTGCGCGACGGCATCCCCTACGCCATCGACTTCATGAACCCCGCGCCCGACATGGACATCTACTCGCTGACCCCGCACTACTTCGAGTGGGCGGTGAGCGCGATGGCGGACATGGCGATCGATCTCGCGAGGAACCCTCGCCGCCAGGTCCGCGACCTCCGCTGGGACGCGCTCTTCTCCGGCTCGCGGGAGGCTGGTGCTTCGAGCGCCGGCGGCGGATCGCCCAGCGCCGCGGGTCCCGGCTACCTGGGCGGCGGCGGGTTCGAGGGCGGGGGAGATGACGAGGAGGAGGGCGGTTCGGGCGGTGGCGGCACCGGCGCGACGGCGCCCAGCACTGCCCCGGAGGCACCGGGTGGGCAGCAGGGGTCCGGCAGCGGCGGCCGCGCGGCCGGCACCTCCGCGGCGGATACGGGCCAGGTCGGCTCGTCTGCCGGCCGGGTGGACACCACTTCGAGTGCGTCTACGGACCCGTCCGGCGGGGGCCATGGGTCCGGCACCGGCGGGCGTGCCCAATCCACGACGGCCGACGCGGACAACGGCGGGACGGTGGGTTCCGGCGGCCGCGCAGCCGCCACGTCCGACGCCGGGGGCGGTGGCTACAGCGGCTCGACGGCCGAGGCGCTCGGCGGCACGGAGCCCGGATCGCCGGTGTCGGATCGCGCGCCGGGCGTGTACGTGGACGAATCGCCCGCGGCGGACCTGGAGCCGCCCGCCGTCTCCGAACCGCCGCGCGGCACGGGCGCGATCGGCGCTTCGGCGTCCGGCGAGGGGACGGAGCGGGCGGGGGAGGACACGTCGCCCGACGCGGCCTCGCGGTCGGCGCGGGAGCAGGCGTGAGCGCCGACGCGCTGCGCCGGGCGATCGACGCCTGGCACGCGCTGCTCGACGACGCCGACCTCGCGGGCGAAAGCGCGGAGCGGCTCGACCAGGAGCACCGCAGCCTGGGGATGTACTTCGGCGACCGGGCGCTCTGCACGGTGATCCGCCCGCGCTTCTTCACCCACGCGCAGTGGGCGGGGATCCGCCGCGGCGTGGAGACGCTGATGCGCGCCTTCCGCCGCGCGCACGTGGCCGCGATGCACGAGCCCGCGCTGCTGGAGCAGTTCCGCCTCCTCGACTGGGAGCGCGAGCTGATCGGCCAGGACCCGGGCTTCGAATCTCCCTGCCCCACCTCGCGGCTCGACGCGTTCTTCAACCCCGACGACGGGTCGCTCCGCTTCACCGAGTACAACGCCGAGACGCCGGCCGGGCCCGCGTACATGGACACGCTCAGCGAGGTGTTCCTGGCGCTTCCCGTCACCGGCGAGTTCCTGCGCACGCACGTGGTCCATCCGCTCCCCGCGCGGCACGGGGTGCTGCACGCGCTGCTCGGCGCGCACGCGCAGTGGAGCGGGCGCCGCGAGCCGCCGCGCATCGGCATCCTGGACTGGGCCGAGGTGCCCACCTACAGCGAGTTCGTCTTCTTCCGCGACTACTTCCGCGCGCACGGCGTGGCGTGCGAGATCGCCGATCCCCGCAACCTGGAGTACCGCGACGGGAAGCTGATGGCGGGCGACTTCCACGTCACCCTCATCTACAAGCGCGTGCTGATCGACGAGCTGGTGCTGCGGATGGGGATCGACAACCCGGTGGTCCGCGCGGTCCGCGACGGCGCCGTGTGCATGGTGAACCCGTTCCGCTGCAAGGTGCTGTACAAGAAGGCCTCGCTGGCCGTGCTCGGCGACGAGCGCAACGACCGCCTGTTCACCCCCGACGAGCAGGCGGCCATCGAGGCGCACGTGCCGTGGACGCGCATCGTGGAGGAGCGGCGCACGCGCTTCCACGGCACGGAGATCGACCTGCTGCCGTGGGCGGAATCGAACCGCGAGCGGCTGGTGCTGAAGCCGAACGACGACTACGGCGGGCGGGGGATCGTGCTCGGGTGGCTGGTGTCGGACGACGCGTGGCGGGCGGCGCTGAAGACGGCGCTGGAGACGCCGTACGTGCTGCAGGAGCGCATCATCCTCCCCACGGAGCCCTTCCCCAGCTGGGTGGACGGGAAGGTGGAGATCTACGACCGGATGGTGGACGTCGCCCCCTTCGTCACCCGCACGGCCACCATCGACGGCGCGCTGACCCGCATCGCCACCGACCCGCTGCTGAACGTGACCGCCGGCGGCGGCTCGTCCGTGGCCACGATGCTGGTGGAGCGGCGGTAGGGGCCCTCTCCCTGCCGCTTCGGACAGATCCTGCCCGCCCGGCGCGGAGGCCCTCTCCCCCCGGCCCCCTCCCCCAAAACCGACTGGGGGAGGGGGAGACCTCAGCGTGGAGAGAGGCGGCGGCTCGCGAAGGATGCATCCCGCCCGCCGCGGCTGGCCCCCTCCCCTGGCCCCTCCCCCGCTTCGCAGGGGAGGGGAGACCTCAGCGCGAAGATCACCTTCGGTGCGGCGAGCTTGGTAGAGTCGCCAGATGCCTGGGCGGCAGTCCCGCAGGGACTTCGTGCAGTTGTTGCCGCGAATTCCATTCGCCCGTCTCCCCTCCGAATCCCCATCCCCTCACGGCGGTAAACATTTTGCGGCTGGCGCGGGCGTGAGGTGTGGTGCATCATCCCGACAGGATTCGTTCGTCTCCATCTCCACCCGCGGAGAGGACCCGCCATGATGCAGGCCCCGTCGCTGACGCTCGGCATCGAGGAAGAGTACCAGATCATCGACCCCGAGACGCGCGAGCTGCGCTCGTACATCACCGAGATCCTGGACCACGACCACCTGATCCTGGGCGAGATCAAGCCCGAGCTGCACCAGAGCATCGTGGAGGTGGGCAGCCAGATCTGCCAGACGCCGGCCGAGGTGAAGGCCGAGCTGGCGCGGCTGCGCGGGATGGTGATGGACCTGGCCGCGCGGAAGGGATTGAAGGTGGCGGCCGCGGGCACCCACCCGTTCAGCAGCTGGATGACGCAGGAGATCACGCCGCTGGAGCGCTACCTGGGCGTGAAGCAGGACATGCAGGACCTCGCCCAGCAGCTGCTGATCTTCGGCACGCACGTGCACGTGGGGATCGAGGACCGCGAGTTCATGATCGACGCCATGAACGTCGCGCGCTACTTCCTTCCCCACATCCTCTGCCTGTGCAGCTCGTCGCCGTTCTGGATGGGTCGCTCGACGGGGCTGAAGAGCTACCGCAGCGTGATCTTCCGCAACTTCCCGCGCACCGGCGTGCCGCGCGTGATGCGCGACTGGCGCGAGTTCGAGTCGCTGCAGAGCACCCTCGCGGCTACCGGCTGCATCCCCGACGGGAGCAAGATCTACTGGGACGTGCGGCCGCACCACAAGTTCCCCACGCTTGAGTTCCGCTTCCTGGACGTGTGCACGCGCATCGACGAGGCGGTGTGCGTGGCGGCGCTGCTGCAGGCGGTGGTGCTGAAGCTGTGGAAGCTGCGGCGCGACAACATGACCTTCCGCGTGTACGCGCACGACCTGATCGAGGAGAACAAGTGGCGCGCGGTGCGCTACGGCTTCGACGGCAAGCTGATCGACTTCGGGAAGAAGGCGGAGTGCCCCGCGCGCGACCTGATCCGCGAGATGCTGGAGTGGTTCCTGGACGACGTGGTGGACGAGCTGGGGAGCCGCGACGCGATCGAGTACGCCTTCCGCATCATGGACGAGGGCTCCAGCGCCGACCGCCAGCTGGCCGTCTACGAGCGCACCGGCAGCCTGGAGGCCGTGGTCGACCACCTGATCGCCGAGACGGAGGAAGGCGTCTTCCCCGCCGCCAAGTCCGCTCCCGAGGCCGCCGAGGCGACGGCCTGACAGAAACAGAAAGTCTCACGCAGAGTCAGCAGGGTTAGCAGAGAAAAACAGCTGTTCTCTGCTAACCCTGCTGACTCTGCGTGAGCCCTTCTTTTTGTGACTCAGCCCTGCGGCGCGGGCTCGGCTACCGGCTGGGCGATCTCCACCGCGATGGGCGGCTGGCCGGCGGCGGGGATGGTCTCGTGGAAGAGGTGTCCGAAGCCCGTGTCCGTGCGCGGCGCCTTCTGGTACTTCTCCCAGTCGTCCGTGCCCGACGAGGGGAACTGGTAGTAGTCCACCTCCATCGCCGTCGGGCCCAGCTTCGCGATGGCGTAGCCGTGCCAGAAGTAGCCCTTCCGGTTGGTCAGCCGCACCGCGTTGAAGCTCACCGACGGGAACTTCTGCGCGTACGGGTCCTCGAACCTGGTCTCCTCGTAGGCGCTCGAGCCGACCAGGCGCCCCGGCGGCAGTGCGCGCCCGTCGTCGGTCCGCACCGGGTCGTAGATCACCAGGTTGTGCTCGTGTCCCCAGAACCAGGCCACCACCCGCCCCAGCGCGCCGCCGAACTGCTGCAGCAGGTTGGGATTGACGTTCACCGGCGTCTGCTGTCCCGCCTGCGCGTCCGGGTTCACCTTGCCGTTGGAGGAGAAGAGCTGGTGGTGCGAGAGGAGAACGCTGCTCCCCTTGAAGTTGGCCAGCTTGTCCAGGTGCCAGTCCAGCTCGCTGTCGCGCACGCCGGGGCTGCTGTTCCCCTTCAATGGATCGCGGTCGTTGATTCCGGTGTCCATCCCCAGGAACTGCCAGGCGTCGTCGGCCGTGCGCAGGCAGAAGTAGCTGGCCTTCTGGTGCCGGTCAGGCTGCCCCGGCGCGGTGGCGTTCATCCGGTCGATGGTCTCGTAGAAGCCGGGGCCGCGCGAGTAGTAGCAGTGGTTGCCGGGAATCTGGTAGAACGGCGGGCAGCTCTCCGGCTTCGGGCAGAGCTTCCTGTAGACCTTCTGCACGTTGTTGCGGAATTCGCCGCGCGTCCCCGAGTAGTACACGTCGCCCAGGTGCAGCACCGCGTCGACCTTGTGCACCGCCAGCGTGTGCCGCAGCAGGGCGATGGCGTCCGGCATCCCCGTCCCCCAGTCGCCCACGATGGCCACGGTGGCGTTGGCGGGAAGGCGCTGCTCGACCACGGAGTAGTGCGAGTTGCCGCCGCCGTCCGTCTTCCAGTCGCGGTACATCGGCTGGCGGGTGCCGAACGAGTAGGTCTTGATGTACTGCGTGACGGTGGTGATCCATCCCGTCAGATCGCCGGTGCTGTACTTCCGGATCCCCCACCAGAAGATGGTCTTGAAGAGCAGCGCCAGCGCGTGGATCCAGTGCCCGGTGCGCGCCGACTCGGCCATGTCGTAGAAGTGAGCCGAGAGCACTGCCTGCTTCTTCACCTCCGTCTCGTCCGCCTCCGTGGCCGACTCGGTGACCTGCGCGGCGGCGGACTCCAGCGTCTGCGGCGCGGGCTGCTGGTTGGCGGCGGGCGCGCCGGGAAGCTCGGCCGCCGCCGGCGCGGACATCAGCCCCTGCGGCGCGGCGGCGCCGTCCACGCTCTTCATCGCCCGCGGGCCGCCCGTCGCCGCCGGGATGGCGAGGCCTTCCTCGGTGAGCACCGCGCCGCGCGTTCCCGGCGCGTGCGCCAGCGCGAAGGCGGTGGTGCCCAGCAGGCGCGCGTCGCCCGCGAGGAGGTCGGTGGGAACGGGCGTGTTCTCGGCGGCCGCGGCGGGCTGCTCCTTCTCGGCGCGGCGCCGCAGCGTCTCCTGGACGGCGGACTGCCAGGCCGAGAGCTTGGGGTCTCGGACCGTCCGAATGGGTGCGGGCATGGTGCTGCTCCTGCGTGGCGGGAAAGTTCGGGAGGATGATGGAGATCGGCGTGTGCGGCGGAAGGGGTGCCGCGTCGAAGACGTTGTGGCGTAAACACATTAATTGTCGGGAGCGCTCCGGGCAACGCCGCGGATGCGCTCCCTCTTCCCGGAAATGTCATTCCGAGGTCGCCAGACCGACCCAGCGTCCGCACCGTCGTCCGCCGCCGAGAATTTGATAGCCGGCAAACGCGCGACCGGCCGTCTGTTGCTCGTAGGCGGAGTATAGACTCCTCACGGAGCCGCCCGACATCGGTGCGGTGGATAAGGACGGTGCAGCGGCTCCGTTCGGAGTGACATGCTCGCAGGATGCGTAGCTCGTAGTCAGCCACAACGCAAACGTCTGTTCGTCCGGAGGATTCCCCATCACACCGGTGTGATCCATCCCTCAACGGTCGCATCCAACTGCCGACGTGGGGTTCGCGTTGCAAGGAGTATCGTGGGAGCATCCCCCGGCCCTGCCGCGCCCGCGGACGTGCGGCCGCCGTGCTCGTCTCCCCCCAGCGAGCATGCCGGCGCCGGCTCGCACGCGGGGCGGCGGGGCGCGTCCCGCAACCCCTCACGCCAGGAGCCCCGATGGACACCCTCATCACCCCGGGCACCGCCACCCTTCCGCTGGCGGCGCGGTCGCTCACGGTCGCTATCCCCATCCGCGCGCGGTACGACAACTGGATCGGCGGCGAGTACGCGGCCCCGGTGCGCGGGCAGTACTTCACCAACGTCACCCCCATCACCGGCCAGCCGCTGTGCCAGGTGGCCCGCTCCACCGCCGAGGACGTGGACCGCGCGCTCGATTCGGCGCACGTGGCCGCGCTGCAGTGGAACCACACCACGCCCACGCAGCGCGCGCTCGTCCTCAACCGCATCGCCGACCGGCTGGAGGAGAACCTCGAGACGCTGGCCGTGATCGAGACCATCGACAACGGCAAGCCCATCCGCGAGACGCGCGCGGCCGACGTGCCGCTGGCCATCGACCACTTCCGCTACTTCGCCGGCGTGCTGCGGGCGCAGGAGGGTGGCATCAGCGAACTGGACGGCGACACCGTTGCCTACCACTTCCACGAGCCGCTGGGCGTGGTCGGCCAGATCATCCCGTGGAACTTCCCGCTGCTGATGGCGGCGTGGAAGCTGGCGCCGGCGCTGGCCGCGGGGAACTGCGTCGTCCTCAAGCCCGCCGAGCAGACGCCCGTCTCCATCATGGCGTTCATGGAGCTCACCGCCGACATCCTCCCCAGCGGCGTGGTCAACGTCGTCCAGGGCTTCGGCGTGGAGGCCGGCAAGCCGCTGGCGTCGTCTCCCCGCATCGCCAAGATCGCCTTCACCGGCGAGACCACGACGGGGCGGCTGATCATGCAGTACGCGTCGGAGAACCTGATCTCCGTCACGCTGGAGCTGGGCGGGAAGAGCCCGAACCTCTTCTTCGCCGACGTGATGGCGCAGGACGACGAGTTCCTCGACAAGGCGCTGGAAGGGTTCGTGATGTTCGCGCTGAACCAGGGCGAGGTGTGCACCTGCCCCAGCCGCGCGCTGGTGCACCAGTCGATCTACGACCGCTTCATGGAGAAGGTGATCGAGCGGACCAGGAAGATCGTGGAGGGGAACCCGCTGGACCCGGCCACGATGATCGGCGCGCAGGCCAGCATCGACCAGCTGGAGAAGATCCTGGGCTACGTGGAGATCGGGAAGGCCGAGGGTGCGAAGGTGCTGTGCGGCGGCGGGCGGCGCGTGCACGAGGGCGAGCTGGCCGGCGGCTACTACGTGCAGCCGACCATCTTCGAGGGCCACAACCGGATGCGGATCTTCCAGGAGGAGATTTTCGGCCCGGTGGTGGCCGTGACGCCGTTCAAGGACCTGGACGACGCGCTGGCCATCGCCAACGACACGCTGTACGGGCTGGGCGCCGGCGTGTGGACGCGCGACCTGAACACCGCCTACCGAGTGGGCCGGGCGATCAAGGCCGGGCGCGTGTGGACCAACTGCTATCACCTGTATCCCGCGCACGCGGCGTTCGGAGGATACAAGCAGAGCGGGATTGGCCGCGAGAACCATCGCCAGATGCTGGACCACTACCAGCAGACCAAGAACCTGCTGGTGAGCTACAACCCCAGGGCGATGGGCTTCTTCTGATCGATCGAACCTTCCACCGCGGGGGCGCCGGCGCACGGCGCCCCCGCAGCGTTTTCCGCGAGAGGAGGGGGCGATGGAGGCGACGCGCGTGGACGTGACGCCGGCCGCGGCGGAGATGCTGCGCGAGCTGGAGCGGAAGCACGGGCCGCTGCTGTTCCACCAGTCGGGCGGCTGCTGCGACGGGAGCGCGCCGATGTGCTACCCGCGCGGCGAGTTCCGCGTCGGCCAGCGCGATGTGTACCTGGGGAGCGTGGCGGGGACGCCGTTCTACATCGGCGGGCAGCAGTACGAGTACTGGAAGCACACGCACCTGACGGTGGACCTGGTCCCCGGCCGCGGCGCCGGCTTTTCGCTCGAGGCGCCCGAGGGCGTGCGCTTCCTCACCCGCTCGCGCCTGTTCACCAACGAGGAGCATGCCGCGCTGGAGGCAGCAGGCGACCCGCCGCGGGGAGAGCAGGCGGGGTGAGTGGCTTTCCGCCTCCGCGGGTCACCCCGTCCGCCCGGCGATGATGCGGCGGATCTCGCGCATCCGCTCCTCAGGCACGCCTGCCTCGTCCGCGAAGCGCGGCCACTGGGCCACCGCGCCGCGCACCTCCGCGATGATGCTTTCCGCCTTCCCCGCGTCCAGGTCGCATGTGGCGGCCACGCGCAGCATGTCGCGGTCGCCGGGGCGGCTCGCCTCGCCCGCCACGTCCATCGTGTGCTCGCGGCCGGGGCCCTCCGAGAACACCAGGTCGTAGGCGGGCGCCAGCCTCCACTCCCCGCCGCTCCCCATCAGGTACGAGAAGTTCTTCACGTGGTCGTCGCGGTTGTGCGCGGCCACGTTGAAGGCCATGCGCCGGAACGCTTCCTCGACCTGCCGGACGTCGCGCGTCAGAATCAGCGTCGCGCGAAGGAATCCTTCGTAGCCGAGCGACGCGATGCGGTGGCTGGCGTGCAGGAGCCCTCCCAGACTGTGCATGTGCAGCCGCCGGGCGCCGCGGCGGTCGAATCGCTCCGCGGCGAAGTGGCGGTCGCCGTCCGGAGTCTCGAACACGCGTGTAGGCGGGACGTCGATGCCCACGGCACGCGCCATTCGCGCATACGCCTCCTCCACCACGCCGATCTCGGCGGCGTCGACCGGTGCCGAGAACTTCACCAGGTACGCGCGATACTCCGGAGGCAGCTCGGCCGGGCCGGCGATCATCGCCCCGTCGTCGCGGACACCGACCAGCACCTTGGGGCGTGCGCCTCCGGGCGAGCCGCCGGCGAGCCGGAGCGCGGGAAGCACCTCCTCGACGCTCCCCTCCAGCACGCGCTCCGCTTCGCGCGCCAGCGTGCCGAGCTCCACCTCGAGCGGTCCCGCCAAGTCCGTTCCGGCGGGGGGATGGTAGGTGAGCGCGCCCATCCCCCGTGTGCCGATATACGCCAGCCGATCGAGTGGGGAAATGCCGCCAAGGTCGCGTCCCTGCCGTCTGAACTCGCGATCCATCAGGAGCAGTCCCCAGCTGTCCGGCAGCGAATCGTCGAACACCCCGAACACGGGCGCGAACTCGCGGTCCAGGTGCTCGAACAGTCCGGGCCTCACTGGAAGCTTGAACGGTGAGATTGGTAGCGGGGCCTCCAGGAACGAGAGTGCGTACTCGAAGAAGACGCGGCGTCCCTCCTCGGCCAGCGTACCGACGACGGCCTGCCTGTCGCCCCAGTCGAGACGGACCTCAAGTGTCCGCATGGAGCCGCCTTCCACGCTTGCGGGGGCGTTGCCGTGAGCGCGCGGCGAGCTCCGCCAGCGACTGGGCGGCGGGAAGCGCGAAGAGTTGGTCGAACCCCCCCCGCGCATCGAGAATCGCGGCGATCCGGAGCAGCCGCTCCAGCGCGATGCGGCCCGTGCGCTCGAAACGGCGGTAGGTCGCCAGCGTCAGCCCGGCGCGCGCGGCGAGCTCTTGCTGCGTCCAGCCCCGTTGGAGCCGAAGCGCCCTCACCCTCTCCGCCAGCGACCGCGCGATTTCGCCGGGAGTCTGCAGTTCAATCGGAAACATGTTGATCCTAACGTGGGATTAGATGATTCAACCGACAATATAATAGCGCTTCCTAATCAGAATAGTCGCAGGCTCACGAGATGCCCGGTGCTACCCTGGCTGTACCTCGAACACCCCGATCGCGCGGCGGTCCTTCCCCTCGCCGATGCTCCACTTCGTCATGGTGATCTTCCAGCCGTCCGCCTCCAGCGCCTCCAGCAGGCCCAGGCCGATGGGGCGGAAGGGATCGGAGAGGAGGATGCGGCCGCCGGGCGCCAGGTTCGTCTCGAAGATGCGGCGGAGGTGCGGGTGCATCGACTCGCCGTAGAGGACGTCCGCGCCGATGATCCAGTCGTAGTGCTCGCTGTCTTCCCACTCCCCCCAGTCCACCAGCCGGTGGTCGATGGTGTCCGCGCCGTTCCGCTGGCCGTTGCGGCGGCAGAGCTCCATCGCCACCTCCTGTTTGTCCGTCTGCACCACGCGCGCGCCGAGCGCCGCCGCCACGATCCCCGGCAGCCCCGTGCCCGCGCCCAGCTCCAGCACGCGCGCGCCGCGGAGCACATCTCCACGCGCGGCGATCTCCTGCGCTAGCGCGATCGCGGCGGGCCAGAGCGCGATGCCGTAGGGGACGATGTGCTTGAACTCCATCAGGAAGTCCGCCTCGGCCGCGTTCGACAGGAGCGCGCTGGTGTGCAGGATCGCGATCTCCCGGCTCCCCAGCGGCAGGCGGAACTCGTTCAGCGGGAAGTCGCCCGCGGAGGTACGCAGTACTTCGGCTTCAAGCGTGGCGTCGCTCATGTCCTCGTGATCGGTCGAATGCGGATACGGCGTGCTCGAATCTCGGCACGATTCCGTGGCGCCTACAAGATCCCTGCCTCGCGCGATACAGCTTGTGAGGGGATGGAGATGCCGGTATCGTGCGCCGTCGACCGCGCTTCCGGCATCTCCACCCCGCCACGCGAGCCTTCCCGATGATTCCCATCAAACCAAGCTCCCGGCGATCCTGGCGTCCAGCGCGCGCGATCCGGATCCTCGCCTCGGTTGCGGTGATGGCGGGGTGCGGCGGCCGCGCGGAAGCCACGCAGCCCGACCCCGCCGCGGTGGTGAGGACGCTGTACCAGGACCACTTCGCGCACGAGCAGAACTGGACCGGCACGTACGGGCGCCAGCACGCGCTCTTCGCGCCCGAGCTCGCGGCGATGCTCGACGCGGACGACAGCGCGTCCGCCGCCAACCAGAACGAGGTCGTCGGCCTCGACTTCGACCCGCTTACTTACGCGCAGGAAGAGATGACGAGCTTCGACGTCGGCGCCGCCACGCGCGACCGCGGCGATGCGCTCGTTCCCGTGGTCATGCGGCTGGATACCTTCCGCACGAACCTGCGCGTGCGCCTCTCGCGCTCGGACACGGGCTGGCGCGTGAAGAACATCCACTACCCCGAAAGCGACCTCGTCGCGCTCCTTCAGCAACTCGCCGCGGACCGACGAAAAAATCCGTAGGGCGTGGAGATGACGAGCAGAGGGGCGGCACCGGTCACGGGGCCGCCCCTCTGATTTGTTAGCACCAGGCTCACGACTCACCGCGGGTGAGCTCCATGATCTCGTCGGTGCTCATCCTTATGGTCCCGCGTCCCCGCGTGTGCTCGATCAGGGCTCGGCCGCGACGCTCACCGCCCTTCCGGGCTTTCTGCAGTATCGCGATACCGTCGCGCAGCTCCCATTCGACCTCGGTGTGCGGCAGAAGTCCCAGCTGCTCACGGATGTGCTGCGGGATGGTAACCTGCCCCTTCGACGTGATCTTCATCACCGCCTCCGCGTGAGCATTCTACCAAGTCCGGGTGAAGCATTCGCAGGCCCGACCGAATCTCGTGCTGACGCGATGATAGATCCTTCGGCCTGCAAACGCTTGCACAGACGCCGATTACGGTCTGGCTGGCCTCAGGATGACGTCAGTGTTGGATCGGCTTGGGCGCATCGACCAGATTCCCGGGATTTCGCATCTGCACCTCACTCCGGATTGCCCGGCTCGCCGCCACCGAGGTACGCGAGCGCCCGCTCGGCCGCGGTGACGCCGCGGGACTGCGCCTCCTCGAACAGGGACAGGCCGCTCAGGTCGGAGTGGGCGTAGAACACGGGCCCGGCGGCGGCCCGCAGCCGCAGGCGGGCGGGGGAGGCGAGGAACCCGGGGGTGGGCCTCACCATGGCGTGGCCCAGGCGCATGACGTCGATGCGCCGCACGCACCGGCGCAGGTCCGGGTGCGCGCGCTCGAGGTCGGCCAGCACCATCTCCGCCGCGTCGCGCCAAGTGCCGGCGAGGAGCGCACGGCGCGCGGCCGAAGGGGCCGTATCGGCCAGGGCGCGGTAGTAGGTCCACACCCAGCGGTCCTGGAAGGTGCGCAGCGACTGGTGGTTGGCCACCACGTAGCCCAGCCCCGGCGAATCGGCGATCACGTTGTCCCACGCCGGGGGAAAGCCGTCCTCTACAGGCCAGCGGTCGAGCGTCAGGTTCGCGGTCAGCCAGGGCGAGTAGACGAAGTCCACCGGCGGCGCACCCTCTACCACGCGGGCGGCGACGAAGGAGGGCGCGGCCCACACCACCGCGTCGCACAGGTACTCCGCGTCGCCCGCCAGCACGCGCATCCCCCGCCCGCGCGGCTGCACGCGGTGCACGGGCGCGCCGGTGACCACGTGAGCGCCCAGCCGCTCCATCAGCCGCCGCACGATCCACCCGTTCCCCTCGGGCCAGGCGAGGGGACCCAGCTCGTCGTCCTCGGGCGGGCGGCTGGCGAAGTAGTGGACGCCCGCCCACGCCGAGACGTCGCGGGCCAGCGCGCCATAGTCGTCGCGGCAGGCGTAGTCCACGTACCAGCGCAGCGCGGGCGAGCGGTAGCCGCGCTGGTCCAGCCACTGCGCCATCGACACACCATCCAGCGGCGACGGGCGCGCACCCGCGGAGAGCGGCAGGGTGAAGCCCCCGGTGGCCCGCATCTCCACCATCTCCTGGTCGAAGCGGCGGAACTCGGCGCGGTCGGCGGCGGAGTCCATCAGCGGCTCGCGCAGCCCCTCGCGCCAGGTGCCGAAGCGGTACAGCCGCTCCTTCGGCGCCTGCACCAGCACGGTCTCGTCCCACTCGCCGTCCCGCCACACCCCCAGCTCCTCGAACAGCTCGCGCGCCAGCACCGTCTCGCGGCCGGGGACGGGGACGTAGTGCGCGGCCCACGGATACGCCGACACCTCGTTCTCTCCCCAGCGCGCGTTGCCGCCGGCGCGGTCTTCCAGCTCCAGCAGCACGAAACGGTCGAAGCCGCGCTTGCGCAGACGCCAGGCGGCCGAGAGCCCCGCCACGCCGCCGCCCACGATCACCAGTGGCACGCGCACGGTGCGGCGGGGCGCGGGAAAGCGGCCGCCGTCGCGGAGGCGGTGCCCGCGCGCGCCGCCGTCGTCCACGAAGCCGCCGGCGAGGGCGCGCTCCGTCTTCGGCGCGCAGCCGACGATCGCCGCCGCGGCGATCCCCGCCGCGGCGGCCACGAACCCGCGCCGGGACATCGTCCCATCCCCCGTCCCTTCGATCGTTATCGGGGAGATCGGGGACGCGCCGGTGTCTTCCGAGCTCTCTCCGCGTCTCCGCGTCTCCGCGTGAGATGCGCGAATCAGCGGGTCCGCGCCCGTGTCATCATCCTCCCTCACCGTTCGATCTGCTTCCACTCGTCGCTGTAGTAGCGCACGAGCGCCTGGTCGTCGAGCCGGTTGGGACGCGCGGGCACCGGCTGCAGGTCGGCGGGAAACTGGAAGAGCGGGGGGAGCGAGGCACGCGTCAGGAAGCGCAGTCCGTCAGGAAGGGACTCGGGAAGGGTGTAGCCGCCACGGCCGGCCAGCACGAACCCCCACTCGCCGAACGAGGGGACGTAGAGATGATACGGCCAGGTGCGCAGCCCCGACGCGGCCAGCGTGCGCTCGATGCTCCAGAACGCGGTGCGCGCGAACATCGGCGACGTGCTCTGCACCACTACCAGCCCGTCGCGGGAGAGGTGGGC
Source organism: Longimicrobium sp. (assembly GCA_036377595.1). Taxonomy (NCBI): domain Bacteria; kingdom Pseudomonadati; phylum Gemmatimonadota; class Longimicrobiia; order Longimicrobiales; family Longimicrobiaceae; genus Longimicrobium; species Longimicrobium sp. The sequence goes on from DASUYB010000029.1 coordinate 63,472, forward strand.
CTGCAGCGCGCGGTAGAAGGCGGTGGTGTAAAGCTTTCCCACCGCGTAGTTGCTGGGGTCGGGAAAATCGACCACCACGAAGTCGAACATCTCGCGGTTGGAGCCAAGCCACACGAAGGCGTCGTCGTTGATCACCCGCACGCGGGGCGAGTTCAGCGAGCCGCGGTTCAGCCCCACCAGCGTGCGGTTGGTGCGGAAGAGGCGGGTCATCTCCGGGTCCAGGTCCACCAGCGTGACCGAGACGCCGGGGTAGCGCAGGATCTCGCGCACGGCCAGCCCGTCGCCGCCGCCCAGGACGAGCACGCGGCGCGCGCCCGGGAGCGCGGCCAGCCCCGGGTGCACCAGCGCCTCGTGGTAGCGGTACTCGTCGCGCGAGCTGAACTGCAGGTGCCCGTTCAGGAACAGGCGCAGGTCGTCGCGGAAGGCGGTGAGCACGATGCGCTGGTAGCGCGAGTCGCGCGTGAAGATCACCGGGTCGGCGTAGATGTCGGCCTCGGCCGAGCGCGTGATCCGCTCCGCCGCGGCCACGCCCGCGCCCAGCACCGCCAGCGACGCCACGCACGCCGCCTGCAGCGCGCGGCGGCGGGGGAGCACGTCGCGGAAGAGATGGGTGCTCCACAGGGCGACCAGCGCGTTCACCACGCCGAAGGCCAGCGCCGAGCGCACCATCCCCAGCCGGGGAACGAGGAGGATGGGGAAGAGGAGGGAGGCGAAGAGCGCGCCCAGGTAGTCGAAGGTCAGGACGTTGGCGATCACGTCCTTCAGCTCGTACCGGTCGCGCAGGATGCGCATCAGCAGGGGGATCTCCAGCCCCACCAGCGCGCCGGTCACGATCACCAGCAGGTACAGCACCAGGCGGAACGCGTCGGTCCACGCGAAGGCCAGGAAGAGCGCCGTGGCGCTGTATCCCCCCACCAGCGCCACCATCAGCTCGACGGTGACGAAGCGCCACGCCAGCCCGCGCGTTACGTAGCGCGACAGGTGGCTCCCCACGCCCATGGCGAACAGGTAGGTGCCGATGACGGTGGAGAACTGCGTGACGCTGTCGCCCAGCAGGTAGCTGCTGAGCGCGCCGGCCACCAGCTCGTACACCAGCCCGCAGGCGGCGATGAGGAGAACGGTGAGGAACAGCGCGACCGTCACGCCGCGCCCGCCGCCGTCCCGCGCTTCCGTGTCCGCCGCGTGCACGCGCTACCAGATCGCGGCGGCGATGATGATGGAGATGCCGATGGCGATGGCGCCCGACAGCACCGCCAGCGCCGTGTTGTGCTCGTCGATGATCTCCTTCCACAGCGAGCCGGGCGTCAGCCGGTCCAGCACCACGAACGCCAGCACGAAGATCACGATCCCCAGCAGCGCGTAGACCAGCGCCGCCACCAGGTGCTGCATCAGGTCGTCCATGCGCCTCCCCTTGTCATTTGCCCCCCACGTAGCGCCCCGAGCCGGAGTAGTGCGGCCGGTACGCGCCGGGGTTGTCGCGCACCGAGCGCGGCCCGGCGGCCCCCGGCCGCGGCGGGCCGAACGGCGACCACCCGCGGTACTCCGCCCATCCCAGCAGCGACAGCACCGCCACGCCGTACAGCACGTATCCGCGCGCTCCCTTCAGCATGTCTTCCCCCTGTCCCGACGTGGATCCCTTCGACGTCCACCCCGGCGTCATACCAGCTCCGGGTGAAGCATCGGCGCGTCCCAGCGAGTTCCCGTGCTGCCGCGATGATAGATCCTTCGGCCTGCAAACGCCTGCACAGACGCCGGTTACGGTCTTGCCGGCCTCAGGATGACGTCAGCGCGTGGGGATCGGTCCGGGTGCATAACCCGGATTTCGTATCAGCATCATATCAGTCGCTCGGCGGGTAGTCGCTCTCCGCCCAGCGGGCGGACTCGAACGTTCCCACGCGCAGCGAGGCCAGCCCGGGCGGAAGGAGCAGGAGGAGCGCGGCCACCACGTACATCCACCCCGACGGCACGTCGCGCCGCACGGAGACCTCGTACGAGTAGGGACGCTCGCCCTGCGGCTCCACGCGCAGCCAGTAGCGGCCGGGCGGCACGCCGGGCACCTTCACGTGCCCCGAATGCGAGCCCTCGGTCCAGTGCTCGCCGCCGTCCACCCCCTCGTAGAAGCTGACCTCGCGGCCGAAGCGCGTGGCGCTCCCGGCGCTGTCGGCCAGCGAGAAGTCGAAGTACGCCCACTCGTTCTGCACGTCGGCGTGGACGTCGACCTCCACGTTGCTGGTGCGCCCGCCCAGCACCAGCGGCCCGATCACCTGCCCCTGCTGGTCCTCGGGCGCCAGCGGGTCGAACTCGAAGCGGCGCGTTTCCACCGTGGCGCCGCCCTGGGCGTAGCGGAAGATGGCCAGCGCCGCGAGCGCCGCCAGCATCACCAGCGCCGCCCGCCACTTCGGCCACGCGCGGACGCCGCCCGGGATGGGCTGGTTGGCGTACACGCCCCGCGGGTGGGGCGGCCGCCCCTGCAGCCCGAACGCTTTCCAGACCGCCGCGCCGGGGAGGTACTCCGAGAGCGTCCACGTGGTCTCGCCCTCGGTCTCCTCCGACGACAGCATGTACGGCGGCGCCACGAAGTCGCTCACGCCCACCCGGTCGCCGGCCCGCACCTCCCACGGGAACTCGCCCAGCACGAAGGTGGTCTCGGCCACCGCACGCTGGAAATGCCGGTACCGGCGCCCGCCCAGGGTGGCCACCGGGCGTCCGTGCCGGGTGAGCTGCGGCACCTCGCGGAGGGTGGCGCCCAGGCTCCAGTGGCCCTGGTACTCGGTCAGGTAGCGGAACCCGCGGGCGGGGGAGAAGAGCAGGTACTCGTCCCACGGATAGTCGCGCCCCTCCACCCGGATCGAGCGCACCTGGAAGCCGATCACCTCCCACGGCTGGCCGTCCAGCGTGCCCGCGGTGCCCAGGGGGATCTTCGGAGTGCGCTCGAGGCGCGAATGGTAGGTCTGCAGCAGCTGCAGGGCCGGCGTGCGCGCGTCGAGCACCGACCGGCAGTGCGCGCACACCACGTTCACGGTGCGGTCGGCGGCGCGCACGATGACGGTGCCGGCGCAGTTGGGGCAGTTCAGCGTCTGGGTGGCGGCCTTCACCTCCTCGGGCTCGCGCAGCTCCGTCAGCCCGAGCTCGTCGAACGTCACCGCGCGGCCCACGAACAGCAGCGGCGGGCTTTCGCTGTAGTCGATGGTGCCGAAGCGGCCCCGTCCGCCCATCAGGTCGGCGAAGACCTTCTCCCCCGCCTCCCACTCCTCGAACGGCAGCTCGCCCTCGGTGCCGGCGTACCGGGCCCGCGTCACCACGCTCACGGTGAGCCGCTCGCCCCCGACGTCCACGGCCATCCCGGGGTGCACCTCGTGCGCGCCGGGGACGGGCGGCGCCGGCGCCTGCGCGGTTACGGCGTACTCGGCCTGCGCGTCGGAGAGCCACCCGGTGCCGCCGTCGTCGTACGCCAGGTGCCACTCGTTCCAGCGGCCGCGCTCGTAGGCGTACACCAGCCGGCCCACCACCTGGAAGCGGCGGCCGTCGTGCGCGCCGCGCGTGCCCAGGCGGATGGGCGAGACGCTGGGCGGCACGGTGGACTTGACGCCCACGGCGCGCAGGTCCACGTCGGTGCGCACCAGCACCGACGTGCAGTAGCGGCAGGTGGTCTGCACGCTGGCGGCGGAGACGAACTCCACCGGCGCGCCGCAGCTGGGGCAGCGGCCCGTCGGGCGCGTCACGGGCGGGCGGCGGGAACGGCGGCGTACGGCCGGTCCACGGCGCGCACCGTCACCTCGGTGGCGCCGAACAGCTCGCGCAGCCGCGCCTCGTAGTCCCACTCCGCCCGGGGGACGCAGCAGAACAGGTCCAGGCAGAGCGAGCCGTGCTCGGGAAAGGTGTGCACCGACAGGTGGCTCTCGGACAGCAGGCACACCCCGGTGATGCCGCCGGGCCCCGGGAACTGGTGCCACTGCGGCTCGGCCACCGGGTGCAGCCCCAGCTCGCCGACCATGCGCGCGAACAGCGTGCGCAGCGCGGCCGGGTCGGCCAGCGCGGCCGGGCGGCAGCCATGCGCCTCGACCAGCCACTCGCGCCCGCTCACGGCGCGCGCCTCTGCGCGCGGGCCGCGGGGCAGGTGCGGGATGGGCCGAAACGGGCGGGGCGGTGGGTCAACGGACGGCAGGGAACGAGGCGTCATCGGGTCCGGTGATCGAAGCGTCAACCTACCCGGCGCGCCGATGGCCGACAAGCGTCGTTCGCTGGCCGCGCCGGTCCGGGCCGGGAAGGGGCGAAGGGCCTCGTGATGCTCGGCCGCGGCCTCCTCCCGAACACGCCCACCGAATACGAACTGGTTGGGGCGGTGGTTTCAAGCTGAAGCCCGCAAACGACTTGAACGAGCGGCGAGCCGAAGTCGTGAAGTGGTCAGCGCGCGCGGATTGCCCGCACCACCTCGTGCAGAGGCTCCCTGAAAGTGGCAACGAAGCGGATCGTCGTTCGAATCAGGAAATCGGCCATCTCGGGCCAGCGATCCCGGTCGTACAGATTGCCGTCAGTAGTCACGTCGATGCGGCAGCCCTTGCCCTCGTCGTTACGGAACCAGTGGATCGGCATCGCCATCGCCGCTTCGAACTCCACGCGCCGCGCGAACAGCGCATCGAAGATCAGCTCGTTCTCCTGCCGCTCCCGGTTGATGTAAACCTCGACGCGGGACGCGCTGCGCGTGGCCACCATGTTGAACACGATACCGCCGATCCCCGAGCCGGTCCCGATCCACGCGTCGTTGCCCGGGCTGATGTTGCGGAAGAGGTCGGTTTCCCCATTCATGCGCTCGAGCACGTACGTCCAGAATGCGCGCCGCACGCGGTGACGCTCGGGGATTTCTTTCTGCCGGAGAGCATCTTCCTGTGTCTTCCCGGCTATGCCGATGATGTACTCCTCGGCCCCGCGCAGCGGAATGATCTGTTCCAGGCCAAGAAAGAGCTCGTCTCCAAGCGAGTACACGGTCACTTCGAAGCACTGGACCTGTAGCTTGTAGTTCATCAGCCACAGTACCGTAGAGGTGACTTCCTTGCGGAAATGACCGGCGATGAGGATGATCCGCTGCGAGAACCCCGGGTTCAGATCCAACTCTTCGTACTCTGCGTGGAAGAACTCGGCGAGCCGGTCCGCGGCCGAGGCTCCGGTGGATTGCTGATCCAAAAAGTGCTGGAAGACGCTGCGGATCTGCTCCTTGGTGAGAGAGGAGCAATAGGATGCGTATTTCAGCGCCTGCCACGTTACGTCGCGCCCGGAATCGTCGAGCTTGTTTTCGATGATGACGAGGTTCCCCCGCTTGTCCAGCGCCAGGAGATCCAGCCGTTCCGCGGTGTCCGCGAAGCCGGCGAACTCCTTCTGGATCACGAGAAGTTCCTCACCCAGCGCGACGGGGTGATTCGCGATCCATTCCTGCAGGTTGGACCGCTCGCGGAGGCCCAATTCGGCAAAGGTGCGCCGCTGGAGCGGCTCGATCCGGTTGGTAGAGCGGTTGATCAGGTACATGTGCGGGTCCCCTAAGTAACGAACACGATCGCGATCAAGAACCTTTTCGCGCCGACGCCGAGGAGGCGGAGCACGACCGAATGCTCCGCCTCCACGTCAACGGGGATCGATCTTTCGACTCAATCCGCCGCGACCGCCTCCTCCCGCTCGGCTCCAGCCGTCCCCGCCGAATCCACCACCGGCAGGTACACCTCGCCGCCCTTGGCGCGGAACTCGGCGCTCTTGGCGGCCATCCCCTCCTCCGCCTCCTGCAGCTTCGCGGCGTAGTCGCGCACGTCCTGCGTGATCTTCGTCGAGCAGAAACCGGTTTACTTGCGCTGCAGGATGGCGTCGATCCGGTTCCACTCCTGCACCAGGTCCGCGCGGTCGTCGGCGTCCAGGTCCTCGCCTCCGCTCATCAGCTTCATCAGGCGGTCGCGCCGCTGCTCCAGCTTCGCGCGCTCCGCGTCGGTCAGCGTCGTGGAGTCTGCCATTCTCTTCCTCCGATTCCGGTGGATGGTGCTGTCACAGTTGGCGACCCCGGTTCCTGGACGCCGACACAACGTCTCAATCCGCCGCGACCGCCTCCTCCCGCTCGGCCCCAGCGACGGGCGCCGAATCCACCACCGGCAGGTACACCTCGCCGCCCTTGGCGCGGAACTCGGCGCTCTTCGCGGCCATGCCATCCTCCGCTTCCTGCAGCTTCGCGGCGTAGTCGCGCACGTCCTGCGTGATCTTCATCGAGCAGAACTTGGGGCCGCACATGCTGCAGAAGTGCGCGATCTTGGCGCCCTCGGCCGGCAGCGTCTCGTCGTGGTACGCCAGCGCCGTCACCGGGTCCAGCGACAGGTTGAACTGGTCGCGCCAGCGGAACTCGAAGCGCGCCTTGCTGAGCGCGTCGTCCCACTCCTGCGCGCGGGGATGCCCCTTGGCCAGGTCCGCCGCATGCGCCGCGATGCGGTAGGCGATGACCCCCGCCTTCACGTCGTCACGGTTGGGAAGGCCGAGGTGCTCCTTCGGGGTGACGTAGCACAGCATCGCCGTGCCGTACCAGCCGATCTGCGCCGCGCCGATGGCCGACGTGATGTGATCGTATCCCGGCGCGATGTCCGTGGTCAGCGGGCCGAGCGTGTAGAACGGCGCCTCCTGGCACCATTCGAGCTGCTTGTCCATGTTCTCCTGGATGAGGTGCATGGGGATGTGCCCCGGCCCCTCGTTCATGGTCTGGACGTCGAACTCCCACGCGATCCGGTTCAGCTCGCCCTGCGTGCGCAGCTCCGCGAACTGCGCCTCGTCGTTGGCGTCGTAGATGGAGCCCGGCCTTAAGCCGTCGCCCAGCGAGAAGCTCACGTCGTACGCGCGCATGATCTCGCAGATCTCGCGGAAGCGCGTGTACAGGAAGCTCTCCTGGTGGTGCGCCAGGCACCACTTGGCGATGATCGACCCGCCGCGGCTCACGATTCCCGTCATCCGGTTCGCCGTCAGCGGGATGTAGCGCAGCAGCACGCCCGCGTGCACGGTGAAGTAATCCACCCCCTGCTCGGCCTGCTCGATCAGCGTGTCGCGGTAGATCTCCCAGGTCAGCTCCTCGGGCACCCCGCCCACCTTCTCCAGCGCCTGGTAGATGGGCACGGTGCCGATGGGTACGGGCGAGTTGCGCACGATCCACTCGCGCGTCTCGTGGATGTTCTTCCCCGTGCTGAGGTCCATCACCGTGTCCGCGCCCCAGAGCGTGGCCCAGCGCAGCTTCTCCACCTCCTCCTCGATGCTCGAGGAGACGGCCGAGTTCCCGATGTTGGCGTTCACCTTCACCTTGAACGTGCGGCCGATGATCATCGGCTCCAGCTCGGGATGGTTGACGTTGGCGGGGATGATGGCCCGCCCGCGCGCCACCTCGGAGCGCACCAGCTCGGGATCGACCCCCTCGCGCAGCGCGACGTACTCCATCTCGGGGGTGATCTCGCCGCGGCGCGCGTAGTACATCTGCGTGACCGGGCCGTTGCCGCGCAGCGTCGGCCGCTCCAGCGTCTTCGGCAGCTCGGCTACCTTCGTCCCGGGGATGGGCGTGTAGCTGCGGGAGACGGGGGAGACGTCGCGCGCGGCGATCCAGGCGCCGCGCACGGAGGGAAGACCCTGGCGCACGTCGCCGCCCAGCGGGCCGCTGGTGTCGTAGACGCGCAGGGACGGCTCGCCGCCGGAGAGCGCGATCTCGCGGAACGGCACGCGGATGCCGTGGCGTCCCTCCACGTACACCTTGCGAGAGGCGGGGAACGCGTCGCCGTAGTCGCCGGCGGCGGGCGTCTCGGTGCGGGGGCGGGCGGTGGCGATCATGGCGTCTCCTTGCGGTGCTGCTTGCGATTGCGTCCGGCCGCGCGGCGCCCCTCGAACGCGAAAGGCGCCGCCCGGTTGCACGGGTGGCGCCTGGAGGTGGCCTGCCTTCGAGATGGGGATGAAGACGACTGCCACGGAGACGACACGCCGCGCTCCCTACGCCGGTGTGATCCGGATCAGGTTCCAAGGGACTGTCTCAATCCTCGACACCGAGGATACCCCTGGCGGCTGTGGATCGGAAGTTAGGGCAAGCGGGGGAGGAAGACCAGACCCGCCGTCCCGGGCCGATCCTCGCTCCCCCGTTCTCCGTCGTGATGCGTTTGCTTGATTCCGTCGCGAAACGCGATCACCTTGGCAGAGGAGCCGCCATTTCGGCGGCAGGACGGAGTCGCCGTTGGGCAGGGAGATGAAGACGCGTCTGCAGAAGAAGGCTTCACAGCCGAGCGAGGTCACGGACGTCACGCCGCCGCGCGTCCGCGCCCGTGCGCGTGGAGATGCGCTCGCGGCTCCGGGCGCGGCGCACCGCTTCGACGGCATCCCCATCCATCCGCCCTCCCCGCGCGCGGACGAGCCGGTGCGCGAGGCCGGGGACGTGCACGAGACGGCCCGGCGCGGCGTGGCCGGCCCCGGCGCGGAGATGCCGCATCTCCGCGCCATCCAGCGCTCCTTCGGCCGCCACGACCTGTCCGGCGTGCGCGCCCACGTGGCCGGAGAGGCGGCGGGCGCGGGCGAGCGCATCGGCGCGGCCGCGTACGCCACCGGCGAGCGCGTCGCCTTCCGCAAGCCGCCGTCGCTGCGCACCGCGGCGCACGAGGCTGCGCACGTGGTCCAGCAGCGCGGCGGCGCGGTGCCGGCGGGCGCCGTCGGCCGCGCGGGCGACGCGCACGAGCGCCACGCCGACGCGGTGGCCGAGCGCGTGGCGCAGGGCGGCTCGGCGGAATCGCTGCTCGACGCCTACGCCCCGCGCGCGATCGGCGGCGGCCAGCACGCGGTCGGCGCGGCGGTGCAGATGGAGGACGAGCCCACCCTCACGCCCTACAAGAAGAAGGGCGTGATCGACCAGTACGCGTTCACCGAGAAGGCGGGGCAGAAGCCGCTCTGGCTCAAGCCGGCCGTGGTCGCCTTCTTCGGCGGCGCCGGGTGGGAGGTGTTCCTCTGGGCGAAGGCGAGGGGATTCTCGTCGTTCGCCGGGCTGTTCATGATGGCCCAGGCGTCGCTGGAGTCGGGGTACGGCCAGGGGAACGGAGGCGAGGCGTACCACAACCTGTTCTCCCTGATGGGCGGTCCCAAGGGGAACATCGGCACGGCGCACGGCAACCTGCAGAAATTCTCCAGCTACCAGGAAGGGCTGGACGCGTACGCGAAGACGCTCAACACCAACTTCGCGGGGATGATGGCGCAGGACACCGGCCTCTACTTCCAGGAGAGCTTCACGCCCGACGACGTCAACCGGATCTTCCGCCAGTTCAACTACTGGAAGCCGCCCGTCTACCTGGGTGACGAGAACACCGACTACGGCCGCGACCTGTTCAAGCAGATGGGCTTCATCGCCGGGCCGCTCCTGGCCGTGATCAAGGGGAAGATCGCCGCGGTCGGAGACGAGTGGAACATGGCCTACCAGCAGGCCGACTCGCCGGACCAGGAGGACGCGGAGTACTGGCGCGGCCAGACCTCCATCCTGCGCGAGGAGTTCAAGGCGCTGAACAACTACTACGTGGAGATCGAGACCGCGCGCGCCACCGCGGCCACGAAGCTCTCCGAGCACGACGCGCTCAAGGCCGCCGGCAAGATCGCCCCCAAGCCCAAGAAGGCCGCGACGCCGGCGAAAGCGGCCACGCCGGCTGCACCGAAATGAGGGAGTGACGCACAGAGTTCGGACAGGGCAGGCGGCCTTGCCGCGATCCGGTGCACCACGCCCTAAAACGCGGCCGTTATGATACTCCTCACATGACGAAGGCCCGCCGAAGCGGGCCTTCCCTCCATCACTCGCGCCAAATCCGTCAATTTCCGCCGACCAGCACTCCGCCTCCGCGCGACGTCGAGTCTGACGGCACGTCGGTTTCGTTCGTGGGCGAGTTGGTGGTGCTGTCGACAGCGTTGCCTCCCACCAGCACGCCGCCGCCATCAAAGCGCGGGGTTGCGGGTGCGAAGGGCGTATCCGTGCTCGTTCCCCCGCATGCGGCAAGGAAGACGATTCCGACCAGGGCTGGAATGAGACGAGACCACCGACTCATCATGTCCTCCAATACGCTGCGGTTTCCGGCGTTTCGTGGATCTCCGGAAGGCAACTCCTGTGCCGTGTGAGTAGCGCGTGTCTACGCTTACGGCGCGGACACCCGGCACGAAAAGTTTACCCGCCCCGACATCGGTTCATACCCCGTCGAGCGCCGCAATCTCCGCGTCAGTTGCGGCGGCATACGTGTCTCCTCCGAGGTGGCGGTAGATCGCACCGGCCGCGCGGTAGGCCTCGCGCGCGTCTGCCGTCAGCCCCTGCGCCACCCGCAGCGCGGCCATCTCGCGCCACGCCTCGGCCCGCTCCATCGACGGATCCGTCGCCAGCTCCAGCGCGTGCCCGGCCGCACCTTCCGCCGTGACGAAATCTCCCCCCAGCCGCGCGATCATCGCCCGGAGCCTGAAGACGTCTGCCATCGCGTCCCGGTCGCCGACTGCCGCCGCGGCAGCCTCGGCCTTCTCGAGCGACGAGACGGCTTCGTCGAGCTCGCCGATCTGGATCAGCGCCTCCGCTCGATTTCCATACAGCTTGGCCAGCAGCGGCGACTTGGAGTGGCGCTCGGCGATCTCTATCCCGCGCGAATAGTAGATGTCGGCCTCCAGCCAGTCGCGCAGGTTCACGCAGGCCAGTCCCAGATTGTTGTACGTAAGGAGCGCGTTGCCGCTGTTCCCGGAGCGCACGAAAGAGCCGATGCTCTCCAGGTAGAGGGCGCGCGCCTCCCGCAGGTCTCCCAGGTAGTAGGCGATCACCCCCGCGTTCTGGGAGGCGAGCCCGGCGAGGTCGTCGTCTCCCACGTCGATGGCCCGCTCCAGTGCGCGGCGGTAGTAGGCGCGCGCTTCTTCCCAGCGGCGCTGCTTGAAGCGGATGATGCCCAGCACGTTCAGCGCGCGCCCCGCCGACTGGATCAGCCCCGACCGCTCGGCGATCTCGCGGCTGAGCTCCACCAGCTCCTCTGCCTCGTCGAAGCGCTCTTCCTGGATGAGCACGCGGGCCTGGCCGCGGAGCGAGTCGGCGGCCTGCTCCACCTCGCCCGTCAGAACGGCACGGCGGAAGGAGAGCGCATACAGGCGCGCCGCGGGGTCCCAGCGCCCCAGCTGCTCCTCCTCGTAGGCGCGCGCGGCGAGCTGGTCGGCCCGCTCGTGGCCGGCTTCAGGCGTGCTCATGCGGACGCACCGGCAGGCGCAGGGTGAAGGTGGAGCCGTGCCCGGGCGTGCTCTCCACCGTCAGGTCGCCGCCGAGGAGGCGGGCCAGCTTGCGCGAGATGGGCAGCCCCAGCCCCGTCCCCCCGCGCGACGTGGCGCCCACGATCTGCTCGAACTCGTGGAAGATCCGCTCCTGGTTCTCGTGCGCGATCCCCGGGCCGGTGTCGGCGACGTGCACCTCGACCCATCCCATCCCCATCCCGTCCCCTGCCGGCCCCGCGCCGTCGTGCACGGCGGAGATCGTCACCTGCCCGTGGTCGGTGAACTTCACCGCGTTGGAGAGGAGGTTGATGAGGATCTGGCGCACCCGGTCGGCGTCGGTCTCAATGGGCGGCAGCGGCGGCCAGGGCGCCACCTCCACCGCGATCTGCCGGGCGTCGGCCAGCGGCTCGATGGTGGCCAGCACCTCCTCCACGATGGAGCGCACGCGTAGGGGGACGATCACCAGCTCCATCTTTCCCGCCTCGAGCTTGGACAGGTCGAGGACGTCGTTCACCAGGTGGAGCAGGTTGCGCGTGGACTTCTGCGCGCGCTCCAGGAACGACTTCACCTGCGCGGGGATCTCGCCCACCACGCCTTCCAGCAGCAGGCTCTGGTAGCCGAGCACGGAGTTGAGCGGGGTGCGCAGCTCGTGGCTCATCGAGGCGAAGAAGCGGTCCTTGGCCTCGGTGGTCCAGCGCAGCTCCTCGTTGGCGCGCTCCAGCTCGCGGGTGCGCTGGGCCAGCGCGCCGTGCAGCCGCGCGTTGCTGATGGCCACCGCCGCGTGGCCGGCGAGGGTGAGCGCCAGGCGCGTGTCGCGCGGTGCCAGGTCGTACGGCCTGCGGTAGCCGATCACCAGCGCGCCGAAGGTCTCGCCGAAGAGCGCCAGCGGAACGCCGAGGCCGACCCGCATCCCCTCGGCCGCGTGATACGGCTCGGGAACGGCGCCGCCCCCGTCGGCCTGCAGCGTCAGCGGCTTGCGCGCCGCCGCCACCCGCGCGGCGAAGGGATCGTCCACCGCCCCCTCCACGCGCAGCCCGACGGCGGCGACGGTGCGGATGCGCCCTTCGGCCAGCGTGTTGACGGTGACGTAGTGCGCGCCCAGCAGCGTGCGGGTGAAGCGCGCCACCAGCGTCAGCACCTCGTCGGGGTCGAGCGTGCGGTTGGCGGCCAGGCCGAGCACGTGCAGCGCCTCGCTCTCCTCGGCGCGCTGGCGCAGGGTGTCGCGCTCCTCCTCGACCTGGCGGGCGCGGCGGTGGCGCCCTGCGGCCAGCGCGAACGCCTTCCCCAGCGCCTCCCAGCCGCCCAGCTCCGCGAAGGCGCCGGCGGGGGCCACGAGCACCAGCGCCCCGTCGTCGTCACCCAGCGGCAGCGCCAGCGCCTCGGCGTCCGCGTCCTCGGCCGCGTCGGCGGGGAAGTCGGGGCGGAGCGCGCGGACGGCGGGCGCGCCGGCCTCGCGCGCGAACGACGCCAGCGCGGGGGAGACGTGCGCGCCGCGCGGCCACGCGGCGGCCGGGGCGCCGTCCGCGTCCACCCACACGGCGCGGCGGACCGCGGCGCACTCCGCCAGCCAGCGGCCCAGCGCGCTCAGGGCGTCGCCGGGGTCGCTGCTCTCGTAGATGCGGAGGATCGCGTCGCGCAGGTCCATGCGGCGGAGACGGGTCGCCCGTCGCGGCACGGGTTCGGCGTGGGCCGGCCGCGCGGGGGGATGAAGCCCGAGGGGTGGAATCGGGTGATGCAGAAGAAGGTATCACCTTCTTTGGGCCGGAACAATCGTCGTGAAAGCTGTGCCAATCCGCGCGCTCCGCATCTCCCGCGCTCGTCCCCTCTCCTTTCACCAACGGCAGAAGTCACACGGAGGGAACGGAGGAAACGGAGGGAGATCGGTTCCGCACCGTCATCCCTCCGTTTCCTCCGTTCCCTCCGTGTGATCCTTTCTCTTCCTCACTCGTCCCGCAGCGCCTCCAGCGGCGTGTGGCGGAAGACCTCGCGGCTGGCCCACCACCCGACCGCGCCGGCGAGCGCCGTCACGCCCAGCGCCAGCCAGAGCAGCGGCGGCAGGGGGAGCGCGAACTCCACCTTGAACAGCCACCTGGCCAGCGCCCAACCCGCCGCCGTCGCCAGCCCGATCCCCGCCACGCTGGCCAGGAAGCCGAGCGACAGGTACTCGGTGAGGAGGATGGCGCCGACCTGCCGCCGCGTGGCGCCGAGGGTGCGCAGCAGCACGCTCTCGCGGATGCGCTGCAGCCGGCTGGTGAGCACCGCGCCGAGCAGGACGATGAATCCCGTCGCCACGCTGAAGCCGGCCAGGAAGCGGATGACGGCGGCCACGCGCCCCAGCACCTCGTCGAGCGCGGCCTGCACCTGCGTCAGGTCCAGGATGGCGACGTTGGGATTGTGGGCGACGACGTCCCTCTGCACTCGCGCACGCGCCGGCGCATCCGGAGCGCGTGCCAGCATCACCCAGGTGTGCGGCGCGTCCTTCAGCACCTCGGTGGGGAAGACGGCGAAGAAGTTGGGCTCCAGTCGCTGCCAGTCGACGTCGCGGATCGACGTCACCCGCGTGGGGATGCGCACGCCCTGTACGTCCCAGGTGATGACGTCGCCCAGCTTCACGTCCAGGTCCTCGACGATGGCCTTGTCGAGCGACACCTCGGCCATCTTCCGCCCCGCCGCCCCGCCGCGCCCCGGCCGCCAGAATCGCCCCTCCAGCATCTCCTCCGACGCGTTCAGCGTATCGCGGTACGTCGACCGGTACTCGCGGCGGACGGCCCACGGCTCGGGCCCCGAGCGCGCGCGGCCGTTGCGGTCGCGGTTCGACGGCGCGGGCGGGTCGTCGTCCCCCCGCGCGGGGCCGGGGCCGACGAGTTGCGCCGCCGTCTTCCCGTTGATGGAGTAGATGCGCATGGGGACGATGGCCGCCTGCTGCACGATCTCCGTGCGCTCGGCGCGGAGGGCCTGGCGGACGCCGGCCTGCTGCTCGTCCTGGACGTCGAAGAGGAGGAGATTCGCCCGCGTCTCGGCCGCGTTCAGCCGCAGCGGGCGCAGGAGGTTGTCCTGCGTCAGGTAGAGCGTGGCGAGGAGAAAGACGCCGAAGCCGAGCGCCAGGACGACGACGCGCGTCTGGTTCCCCGGGCGATGCAGGTTCGCCAGTCCCTGCCGGGCGGCGTACGGCAGCCCCGCGCCGGGCGTGCGGCGGACGAGCAGGGTGACGAGGAACGCGGCCAGCCAGAGCCCCAGCAGCGTCACCCCGATCCCCGCCGCGAAGCCGGCGCCGGTGCCGATGCCGCCGGCCTGCATCACCACCAGCGCGGCCACGCTGGCGGCCAGGAGGAGCGCGGCGGCCAGCGTCCAGACGTCGCGCACTCTCCGCGCGGGCTCCACGCGCCGGCGGATGGCCTCGAGCGGGGAGATGCGGCGCGTCGCCAGCAGCGGCAGCAGGGCGAAGGCGACGGCGGTCCACATCCCCACCCCCACGCCGGTGAGGACGGCGGCGAGGTCCACGCTCGTCCCCACCTGCACGGGGAGAAGGTCGGCCAGGAGGCGCGGGAGCACCCACTGGACGCCCATCCCCGCCGCCGCGCCGAGCGCCGCGCCGGCCAGCCCCATCGCGCCCGCCTGCAGCAGGTAGACGGCGATCACCTGCGGCGCCGTGGCCCCCAGGCAGCGGAGCGCGGCGACGGTCTCGCGCTTCTGCGCCATGTACGCGCCCATCGCGCTGGCCACGCCGATGCCGCCCAGCAGCAGCGCGAAGGTGCCGACCAGGCCCAGGAAGTCGCCCAGGCGGCCGAGCGCGCGGTCGAGCTGGCGCTGCTGCTGCTCGGCCGTGCGCGCGCTGGCCCGTTCGCCGCGCAGCACGGGGCGGTGCGCCTCCACCCAGCGCGCCGCCTCGCGGGGCGACGTGCGGACGAACACGTCGTAGTCCACGCGCGAGCCGAAGCGCACCAGGTTCATCTCCGCCACGTAGCGCGCGGGGACGTACACGGGTGGCGCGAAGAGCGAGCCGACGCCCACCTGCCCGGGGATCTTCTCCAGCGTGCCGATCACCCGGAAGCGCGCGTCGCCCAGGGAGATGGAATCGCCCACCCGCGCGTCGAGGGCGGTGAGCAGCGCCGGCTCCACCAGCGCGTTGCGGCCGCCCTGCAGCGCCGGCCATCGCCCGGCGGGCGCCGTCTCGATCATCCCGTAGAAGGGATAGCCCGGCTCCACCGCGCGCACCTGGGCCAGCCGCGTCCCCCCGGTGCGCTCCAGTAGCGCCATCGACCCGAACGACGTCATCCGCGCCACCGCCGCGCCGGCGCGCCGCAGCGAATCGATCGCCATCTCCGTGCGCCTGCCGGGCTTGCGGTTGGTGGAGATGGCCAGGTCCGCCCCCAGCAGCGAGCGCGACTGGTCGCGCACCCCGGCCTCCATGTTCGCCGCGAAGCTCTGCGTCGCCACCAGGGCGGCTACGCCGAGGGAGATGGAGGAGAGGAAGAGGAGGAGCCGCCGGCGCGCGAAGCGGCTCTCGCGCCAGGCCAGGGAGAAGAGCGGGCGGAGGGTCACGGTTCGCCGCTCCGCTCGTCCGACACCACGCGCCCGTCCGACAGGCGGATCACGCGCCGCGCGCGCGAGGCGAGATCCGCGTCGTGCGTCACCAGCACGAGCGTGGTCCCCAGCTCGCGGTTGAGCTCCATCAGCAGGTCGATCACCCGCTGCCCGGTGGCCGCGTCGAGGTTCCCCGTCGGCTCGTCGGCGAAGAGGATGCGCGGCTCGTGCACGAACGCGCGGGCGATGGCCACGCGCTGCTGCTCGCCGCCGGAGAGCTGCGCGGGAAAGTGGTGGCCGCGCCCGCCCAGCCCCACGCGCGCCAGGAGCTCGTCCGCGCGGCCGTTGGAGCGCTGGCCGCGCAGCTGCAGCGGCACCTCCACGTTCTCGCGCGCGGTGAGCGTGGGGATGAGTTGGAACGACTGGAAGACGAAGCCGATGCGCTCGCGCCGCAGCACCGCGCGCTGGTCCTCGCTCAGCCCGCCGATGTCGGTGCCGTCGAGCCGCACGGTGCCGCCGCTGGGGCGGTCGAGCCCCGCGAGGAGGCCCAGGAGCGTCGTCTTGCCGCTCCCCGACGGTCCGACGATTGCCACCGTCTCCCCCGCGTCCACCCGAAAGGTTACGTTCGTCACCGCGGCCAGCTGCTGCCCGCCGCTGCGGTACGTCTTGGACAGATCTTCTACGATGAGCACGCTGCTCCGCCGGTTCCTGATCGTTGTGCCGACCTTCTGCACCCTGATACTCGGCTGCGGCCCCGAGGATCGCAAACCGTCGTCGCAGGCGCCGGAGGACACCGCCGCGATCTCCGCGAACGACGGCTCGGCGGAGGACCCCACCGGGAGCGCCGCGCGCACCGCCGGCCGCCGCGTGGTGATGTTCGTGGGTACGAGCCTGACCGCGGCGCTGGGGCTGGACCCCGACCTCGGCTTCCCCGCGCGCGTGCAGGCCAAGATCGACTCGGCCGGCCTGCCGTTCGAGGTGGTGAACGCCGGCGTCAGCGGCGAGGTCTCCGCCCAGGCGCGCGACCGCGTGGCGAAGTGGCTGGTGAAGCAGCCGTTCGACGTGATGGTGCTGGAGACGGGCGCCAACGACATGCTGCAGGGCCTCTCGCTCGCCGCGCTGCAGCGCAACATCCAGCAGATCGTGGACACCGTGCGGAAGGTGCGGCCGGACGCGCGCATCGTGCTGGCGGGGATGGTGGCGGCGCCGAACCTGGGCGAGCGCTACGGCCGCGAGTTCCGTGCGGTATACACCGGCGTCGCCGAGCGCGACTCCCTGCCGCTGATCCCGTTCCTGCTCGACGGCGTGGCGGGCCACGCGGAGCTGAACCTGGGCGACGGCATCCACCCCAACGAGCAGGGCCAGCGTATCGTGGCCGCCAACGTCTGGAAGGTGCTCGAGCCCGTCCTCCGCGAGCAGGCGGCCAAGGCGGCGGCGGGCGGTCCGTAATGGAGCTCGGCTTGATCGAATGGGCAGCTACTGTTATTTTGGACAAACTCCACAGATGAGTGGCAAACGAACTGAATTGCGAGGGAACGATGGCGCCGAATTCCGGTCCGTACGATCGAGGCGACCGGTTGCCGCACGACAGTTCGGCTACCGGCAGTGAGCCTGATCATCAGGCCCCTTCCAAGCGGAAGCGGGTCTCGTGGCTTGCTACGGCACGTTCGCTGAAGCTGCAGGGCCCTACCGATCTGTCCGTTCGACTCCACTCGTACCTGTACGGGGAGCCGGACGATGGCGAGGAATAGAGTCTTCCTCGACGCCTCCTACGCGATCGCGCTATCCGTGGAAACGGACGCGCATCATTCGGCCGCCGTCCAACTCTCTCGTCAGCTCGAATCGCGAGCGACGTTCGTGACAACGCGCGCGGTTCTGCTGGAGATCGGAAACGCGCTTGCACGAAGTCAGTTCCGTCGGGGATTGGTGAACCTGCTTACCGACCTCGAGGCGGATCCCGATGTCGAGATCGTACCTCTGTCTGACGAGTTGTACGCAAAGGGGTTAACCCTGCTGCGGACCCGACCGGATAAGCGGTGGGGTCTTACCGACTGCATCTCGTTCGTGGTGATGCAAGAGCGCGGATTGCTAGAGGCACTCACCGCTGATGAGCACTTCCGCCAAGCTGGCTTCCAACCGTTGCTCCGCAATCTGGCCAACTGAGATCGTTGGACCGATTCGCTGGCCGAACGAGGAGGCGCGTGTCTGGGTGGCGCAGTTGCTCACCGACACGAGAGTCGCCGTGGTCGTGATCTACGGCTCGGCAGTGCGGGCCGTTACGGAGAGCAACGACGTAGATCTCCTCCTCGTCGCGGATACCGAACCTGCGTACGCGCCGCCGCTCGATGTCGATCTCCACTGGGTGGATGCTGCGCAGGTGGATTCGGCCGTCGCGGCGGGCGACGAGGTGCTCGGATGGGGGCTGCGCTTCGGGATTCCGCTGGTGGATCGTGAGGGAATCTGGGCGCGGTTGATCGAGCGTTGGGGAGATCTGCTTCCGTTCCCATCCGCCGCGGCGGCGGATGAGCGAGCACGTCGCGCCACCACCGCGGCCGAGGGTCTGCGCGCGGACGGCGATTGCGAGGCCGCCGACGAAGTGCTGCTGGCCGCGCTGACGCAACGCGCCCGTGCACGGCTCATCCGCGCCGGGATTTATCCCCTGTCGCGCCCTGAGCTGCCCGATCAGCTCGTCGAGTTGGGCGACGTCGATCTGGCGCGGCAGCTCACGGATCTGCTCAACGCCCGCATCTGATCGCCCGTCCTGTCCTCACTCCCCGAAAACCGATGATGATACGCCGGCGCTCGGTGTCGCTCCTCGCGATCGTGTCGATCTCCACCATCACCCCCGCCGCCGCGCAGCACTCGCCGTGCGTGGCGGAGTGCGCGGACGTCGCGGTGGTGCACGCGGCGGTGTGGACGGGCGTGCGCGGGGCGGCGGACGCGCAGGCGGTGGCGGCGCGCGGAGGCCGCATCATCGCAGTCGGCAGCGACGCGGAGGTGAACCGCGTGATCGGGCCGCGCACGCGCGTGGTCGACGCGGGCGGGAGGATGGTGGTGCCGGGGTTCATCGACTCGCACGTGCACTTCATCACCGGCGGTGTCGCGCTCTCCTCGGTGCAGCTGCGCGACGCGGCCACGCCCGCCGAGTTCGTGCGCCGCATTCGCGACTACGCGCGCACGCTTCCCGCGGGCGCGTGGATCACCGAGGGGAACTGGGACCACTCGCTCTGGGGCGGCGAGCTGCCGCGCAAGGAGTGGATCGACTCCATCACCCCTGACAACCCCGTCTGGATCAATCGCCTGGACGGCCACATGGCACTCGCCAACTCGGCGGCGCTGCGGGCGGCCGGCGTCACCGCGGCCACGCGCGACGTGGAGGGCGGCGAGATCGTGCGCGGCGCCAACGGCGAGCCCACCGGCATCTTCAAGGACAACGCGCTGGGGCTGGTGGACCGCGCCGTCCCCCCGCTCGGCGCCGAGCAGCAGGACCGGGCGCTGGCCGCGGCCATGCGCCACGTGGCCGAGCAGGGCGTGACCAGCGTGCAGCACATGGGCGGGTGGGACGACCTGCGCACCTTCCGCCGCGCGCGCGCCGCCGGCCGCCTGCGCACCCGCATCTCGGCCGCGGTGCCGCTGGAAAGCTGGGCGCGCCTGCGCGACACCGTGGCGGCCAGCGGCCGCGGCGACGAGTGGCTGCGG